>JBKKAU010000729.1:0-1995 GCA_046714475.1 Thermoanaerobaculia bacterium | reverse complement strand
CCGACATTGGCAGCCTTTGCGGAACGGATCGAGGCCGCCCGGCAGGCCGGCACGGGCTCGCAGGCGCCGCCCTTGGGTCCCGTCGAGAGACCCGAGCGGCTGCCTCTCTCCTTCGCCCAGGAACGGCTCTGGTTCCTCGACCGGCTGATCCCGGACAGCCCCATCTACCACGTCCCCATGACGACGCGGCTGCGCGGCCGGCTGCGCTGGCCGGTGCTGGCCGCCAGCCTCGACGAGGTCGCGAACCGCCACGAGGTGCTGCGCACCACCTTCAGCTCCGTGGACGACCGGCCGGTGCAGGTGATCACGCCCGATCCGCGGCTCGACCTGCCGCTGGTCGACCTCGGCGCCCTGCCGGTGGCGCGGCGGGAGGCCGAGGCGCAACGCCTGCTCGCCGAGGAGGTCGCCTGGCCGTTCGACCTCGCCCGCGGCCCTCTCGCCCGGGCTCTCCTGGTGCGGCTCGCCGAGGAAGACCACCTGGCGCGCTTCAACCTGCACCACATCGTCTCCGACGGCTGGTCGCTCGGCGTGCTGATGCAGGACCTCTCGGCGATCTACCGCGCCTTCGCGGCCGGCGCCCCCTCCCCTCTCCCTCCCCCGCCGGTGCAGTACGCGGATTACGCGGTCTGGCAGCGGGGGTGGCTCCAGGGCGAGCGCTTGGACGAGCAGATCGTCTACTGGCGCGAGCGGCTGCGGGGCGCGCCCGCCGTGCTCGACCTGCCGCTCGACCGGCCGCGGCCGGCGGTCCAGAGGTTCCAGGGGCGCAAGGTCCCCTTCCGGCTCCCCCCCGAAGCGTTCGCCGGCCTCCCCGGTCTGCGGCGTGGGCATCAGGCGACGCTCTTCATGGTGCTGCTCGCCGCGTTCGAGACGCTGCTGTCGCGCCTCACCGGCCAGGAGGACGTCGTCGTGGGCTCGCCGGTCGCGGGCCGCAGCCGCCGCGAGACCGAGAACCTGATCGGCTTCTTCGTCAACACGCTGGCGCTGCGCGGCGACCTGTCGGGGGATCCGCGCTTCGGGGAGCTGCTCACCCAGGTCCGGAAGGCGACGCTCGAAGGCTACGCCCGCGAAGACCTCCCCTTCGAGCGGCTGGTCGAGCACCTCCCGCCGCAGCGGAGCCTCTCGCACTCGCCGGTCTTCCAGGCCGTGCTGGTGCTCCAGAACGCGCCGTTCACCGCGCTCGAGCTGCCGGGCCTCCACCTGGAGACCGTCGAGACCTGGGTGGAGGGCACCAAGTTCGACCTCACGGTCTCGGTCCTGGGAGAGACGGCGGGAGGGCTCGAAGGCTACCTGGAGTACGACCGCGACCTGTTCGACGCCACCACGGCGCAACGCTTCGCGGGCCACTTCCTGGAGTTGTTCACCGCCGCCGTGGCGGCGCCGGAGCGGCGGCTGTCGGAGCTGCCCTCGCTGTCCGCGCCGGAGCGCCATCAGCTCCTCCTGGAGTGGAACGGGCTCGAAGAGCGGTTCCCGTCGGGAGAGACCCTCCAGGGATGGTTCGCGGCGAGCGCGGCGCGCCGGCCGGAGGCCGAAGCGGTCTGGTCGGAAGGCGGCAGCCTCACCTACGGCGAGCTCGACCTGCGCTCCGGCCGGCTGGCACGGCGCCTGGCGGAGCTGAGGGTGGGACCGGAAGTGGCGGTCGCGCTCTGCCTGGAGCGCGGCGCCGAGCTCGTCGTGGCCATCCTCGCGGTGCTCAAGGCGGGCGGCGCCTACGTGCCGATCGACCCGCACTACCCGAGCGAGCGCCAGGCGTGGGTGCTCGAAGCGTGCGGCGCGCCGGTCGTCGTCACGGAAACCAACCTCGCGGCCAATCTACCCCACACGGGAGCCCGGCACCTGCTGCTCGACGAGCTGGACCTGGAGACGGGAGAGGTGCTCGATGCGGTGGTGGAGACCGGCCCGGACCACCTGGCCTACGTCATCTACACCTCGGGCTCGACCGGCCGGCCCAAGGGGGTGATGGTCGACCACCGCCAGGCGGTGCGCCTGTTCCAGGCC
>JBKKAU010000728.1:0-11878 GCA_046714475.1 Thermoanaerobaculia bacterium | reverse complement strand
GTCGACCGGCCGCGGCCCACGGCGCAGAGCTACCGCGGCGCCACCCGGCCGGTGCGGCTGCCGGCCGGGCTCACCCGGCAGATGGAGTCCCTGGGCCGGCGCGAGGGGGCGACCCTCTTCATGGTGCTCCTGGCCGCCTTCCAGGCCCTTCTCGCGCGCGCCAGCGGGCAGGACGACCTCGCGGTGGGCTCACCCGGCGCCGGCCGCAACCGGGTGGAGACGGAAGGATTGATCGGATTTTTCGTCAACACCCTGGTGCTGCGTGGAAATCTGACTGGAAGCCTCACCTTCCGCGAGCTGCTCGGCCGGGTGCGCGAGACCGCTTTGGCCGCCTATCTGCATCAGGACGTGCCGTTCGAAAAGCTGGTCGAGGAGCTGGCCCCTGAGAGGAGCCTCGCCCACACTCCCCTGTTCCAGGTGATGCTGACGTTCCAGAATCTGCCCTTGGGCTCTCTCGAGATAGATCGTCTCGTCCTTTCCGCGGCAGGCACGGACCAGACCTCTGCCAAGTTCGACCTGTCTCTCTCCCTTCTGGAGAGAGACAGGGAGCTCGCCGGCTCGTTGCTCTATGCGATCGATCTCTTCGACCGCACGACCGTTCTCCGCCTGATGGACCATCTGGAGCGGCTGTTGCGCGCCGCCGCCGCCGCACCGGAACGGTTTACCGCGGATCTGGAGATCCTCTCCCCGGCACAGCGTCTCCAGCTCCTGGTGGAGTGGAACAACACCGCACAGAATCTGCCGGCTCTGCCGGTTCACCGGCTCTTCGCGCTTCGGGCGGCGAGCCTCCCTCCGGAAACCGTCGCCGTGCGCGCGGAGGCCGGCAGCCTGACCTATGGTGAGCTCGTCGCGCGAGTGCGTGCCCAGGCCGCCCACCTGCGCGCGCTGGGAGCCGGTCCGGAGAAGGTGGTCGCGGTCTGCCTGGAGCGCTCCGCGGACCTAGTGGCGGCCCTGCTGGCGGTCCTGGTCTCCGGCGCGGCCTATCTGCCCCTGGATCCGCACGACCCCGAGGAGCGTCGGGCTCAGATCCTGGAAGACGCCCGGCCGCTCCTGCTGCTGACCCGGAGGTCACTGGCCGCCGGTCCCGGAGCCGTCCGCACCGTCTGCGTCGAGGATCTCGCGGCCGTTACCGAGGAGGCCGCTCCGGACGCGGACGGGGCCGCCAACGCTCTCGCCTACGTCCTCTACACGTCGGGTACGACTGGCCGGCCGAAGGGAGTGATGGTGGATCACGCCAGCCTGTCCGCCTATCTGGCCTGGATCGCCGGAGTCATGGCGGGCGCCGGGGTGCGCTGGCTGCCGCTGCTGAGCTCGGTGACGTTCGATGCATCCCTGAAGCAGCTCTTCGTTCCCCTGCTGCACGGAGACGCCGTGCGCGTGATTTCCGAGGACACCCTGCTGCAGCCGGCGCGGTTGCTGGAGATCCTGGGCGAGGCGCCCGATGCCGGCTGCAACACCGTCCCTTCTCTGTGGGAAGGCCTTCTAGGAGCTCTGGAGCGGGGCGAAGCGGCGCCGCCAGCGGATCTGCGCGCCCTGTTCCTGGGCGGCGAGCGGCTCCCCGAGGAGCTGGCGGCCCGCACCCGCCGCCTCCTGCCCGGAGTCGCTATCCACAATCTCTATGGTCCGACCGAGGCGACTGCCAATGCGGCCTGGTCGCGTCTGGGCGAAGCCGGTGGCGTGGTCCTCGGCCGGCCGGTGGGGAACACGCGGATCGTCCTGACGGACCGGGATCTGCGACCGGTGCCCCCAGGCGCCGTGGGCGAGCTCTGCTTGGGCGGTGCCGGTGTGGCCCGCGGGTACCTGGAGAGGTCCGGACTGACGGCCGAGCGGTTCGTCCCTGATCCCTTCGGCGACATCTCCGGCGCCAGGTTGTACCGCACGAGTGACCTCGCTCGCTGGTTGCCCGACGGCTCTCTCGACTTCCTGGGCCGCCTGGACCATCAGGTCAAGATCCGCGGCTTCCGCATCGAGCTCGGGGAAATCGAGGCAGCTCTGCTCACGCTGCCGGGAGTCCGCGAGGCTGTCGTGCTGGTGCGCGAGGATCGATCCGACCGATCGGAAGAAGGAGGGCCCCGCGACCGGCGCCTGGTCGCCTATGTGGTGGGCGACGCCGCCCTCGACTTTAACGCCGGGGGCGCGCTGCGCCGGTCCTTGCGCGAGCGGCTGCCGGACTACATGGTGCCCGCCGCCTTCGTGAGGCTCGGAGCGCTCCCCCTCACCCCGAGTGGCAAGGTAGACAGGAAGGCCCTGCCGGCTCCGAAAAGACCGAGCGCTGAGGAGAGCCGTCTGACCCCGCGGACGCCGGTTGAAGCGATCGTCGCCGGCATCTGGGCCGAGCTCCTCGGACTCGAATGCGTCGGAATCGACGACGACTTCTTCGCCCTGGGCGGCCATTCGCTTCTGGCGACGCAACTGGTGTCGCGCTTGCGGCGGGCCTGCGGGGTGGAGCTGCCGATTCGCGCCGTGTTCGAGGTACCGACCGTAGCGGGCCTGGCGCGGCGCCTGGAGGAGGCGGTGCGGGCCGGTGAGCGGATGGCCCTGCCACCGTTGTTGCCGGTAGCGCGGGGAGGAGCCGCCCTGCCGCTCTCCTTCGCGCAGCAGCGCCTCTGGTTCCTCGACCGGCTGATGCCGGGCTCGGGCCTGTACACGCTCTTCAACGCCGTACGCTTGCAGGGGGTGCTCGACCCGGGAGCGCTGGCGCGGGCTCTCGCGGCGGTGGTGCGCCGCCACGAGTCGCTGCGCACCCGCTTCCCGGAGACGGACGGACAACCGGTCCAGGAGATTGCCGAGCCGGGGCCGGTGTCGCTGCCGGTGATCGACCTGCGCGATCTGCCGGCCGGCGCGCGCGAGCGCGAGACCCTTGCGCTCCTCGCAACCGAGTCGCGGCGGCCGTTCGATCTGGTGGCGGGTCCGCTGCTGCGCTGCCGGCTGGTGCTGCTGGAGGCAAGAGATTCGGCGGTGATGCTCGGTGTGCACCACACGGTGTGCGACGGCTGGTCAATGGGCCTGCTGATCCACGAGCTGACCGCGCTCTATCGTCAGGAGACGGACGGGGTGGTGGCGGATCTGCCGGACCTGGCAGTGCAGGTGGCCGACCACGCAGTGTGGCAGCGGAGCTGGCTGGCGGGCGAGACGTTGGAACGCGAGGTCGGCTGGTGGCGAGAGCGCCTGGCGGGGGTACCGGCCATGGTCGAGCTGCCGGCGGACCGGCCGCGTCCGGCGGTGCAGGGCTCGCGCGGCGGCCGGCGGCCGTTTGCCTTGCCGGCGGCTCTGACGCAGCGTTTGGCCAACCTGGCACGGCGGGAGGGGAGCACACTGTTCATGCTGCTGCTGGCGAGCCTGGACGCGCAGCTCCACCGCTATGGTGGACAACGCCGGATCGCGGTGGGGACACCGATCGCCAACCGCGGTCTGGTGGAGATCGAGCCGCTGATCGGCAACTTCGCCAATACCCTGGTGCTGGCCGTGGAGGTGGGGCCGGACCTGCCGTTCCGCACGCTGCTGGGGCGGGTGCAGGAGGCGGCGCTGGGGGCCTATGCGCACCAGGACGTGCCGTTCGAGCTACTGGTCGAAGCGCTCAACCCGCGGCGGGACCTGTCATACAACCCGCTGTTCCAGGTGCTTCTCGGGCTGCACAACCTGCCCAGATGGGAGAGCACGGCGGCCGGGGTGACCTTCCGGCCGCTGCCGGTGGAGGGGGTAACGGCGCGCTTCGACCTCACACTCGACCTGCTGGAGACACCGGCGGGTCTGCGCGGCGGGTTGGGGTACGCCGCTGACCTGTTCGACCTAACGACGGCGGACCGTCTGGCCGGACACCTGGAGCACTTATTCGCGGCCGTGGCGGAAGATCCAGACCTGCGAGTGGACGAGCTGCCGCTGTTGGGCGAAGCGGAGCGGCATCAGCTCGCGGCGGAATGGAACGACGCGGCGAGCGCGGGCTTGGCGGGCGGCCGTCTGCACGAGCGCTTTGCGGATTGGGCGCGGCGGCGGCCGGAGGCGGTGGCCGTGGTCTGCGGCGAGGAGCAGGTGAGCTATGGAGACATGTGGCAGCGGGCTCTGCGGCTGGCGGGGCGGCTGCGTCGCCACGGCGTCGGTCCCGAGGTGCTGGTGGGGCTCTGTGCCGAGCGCTCAATCGGCCTGATCGAAGGCATCCTGGGCATTCTCGTGGCGGGCGGCGCTTACGTGCCACTCGATCCGTCGTACCCGCGGCTGCGCCTGGAATCGATCCTGGAGCAGACACGGGTGCCTGTGCTGCTGACCCAGTCCGCGCTGGTCCCCCTGTTGCCGGCGAGCGGGATCGAGGTGCTGCTGATCGACGCTGCGGAAGAGTCCGCAGAGCCGCTGCCGGAGGCGGAAAGCCTCGGGGGTGACAGCCGTCATCTGGCCTATGTCATCTTCACCTCGGGCTCGACAGGGTCTCCCAAGGGAGTGGCGGTGCCGCACGCCGGAGCGGTCCACTTGGTGGAACGGGCGCGCGAGCGGGTAGGCTTCGGCCCGGAGGACGTCTGGACGATGGTGCACTCCTTCGCCTTCGACTTCTCGGTCTGGGAGATCTGGGGTGCGTTGACGCAGGGAGGCGCTCTGGTCGTGACCTCCCTGGAGGAGGCGCGCTCGCCGGAGCGCCTGGTGGAGCGGGTGCGACGTGAGCGGGTGACGGTTCTCAACCTGACGCCCTCGGCTGCGCAGGCTCTCGCGGAGGTGGCGGAGGCGGGAAGCCTGCCGTCGCTGCGGCTCTTGATCTGCGGCGGCGAGGCCTTCCCTCGCGAACTGGCCCAGCGGCTGCTCGGCTGGGGCGTGCCGCTGTGGGCCTTCTACGGCCCGACCGAGGCGACCGTGTGGGCGGCGGCCGGAGAGGTGAAGGCGGAAAGCCACGGCATCGGCGCAGTGCCGCTCGGCTCCCCTCTCGCCGACCATCGTCTGTACGTGCTGGCCTCCGGCGGCCGGGAGCCGGCTCCGGCGGGTGTACCGGGGGAGTTGTACATCGCCGGGCCGGGGCTGGCGCGCGGCTACTTCGGCGATCCAGTGCTCAGCGCGACACGCTTCGTGCCCGATACGTTCAGAGGCGGGGAACCGGGGGCCCGCCTCTACCGCACGGGGGACCTGGTGCGCCGGCTCACCGATGGGACGCTGGAGTTCCTGGGCCGCCTGGACCACCAGGTCAAGATCCGCGGCTTCCGCATCGAACTCGGAGAGATCGAGGCAGCTCTGCTCACGCTGCCGGGAGTCCGCGAGGCGGTCGTGCTGGCGCGCGAGGATCGATCCGAAATGGGGCCCCGCGATCGGCGCCTGGTCGCCTATGTGGTGGGCGACGCCGCCCTCGACTTTAACGCCGGGGGCGCGCTGCGCCGGTCCTTGCGCGAGCGGCTGCCGGAGCACATGGTGCCGGCCACCTTCGTGATGCTCCCGGCACTGCCTCGCACTCCCAACGGCAAAGTGGACCGCAAGGCACTGCCCGCCCCGGAGTGGCAAGGGAAGCAAGGCTATGTGGCTCCCCGCACGCCGATCGAAGAGGTCCTGGCGAACATCTGGGCCGAGGTGCTTGGCCTCGAACGGGTCAGGGTGGACGACTCGTTCTTCGACCTTGGCGGCCACTCCTTCCTGGGGGTGCGGCTGATGGCACGGATCGATCGTGTCTTCGGAGTCCGGCTACCGATTGCGGCACTGTTTGCGGCACCTACGGTGGCGCAGCTCACAGGCCTCCTTCGCGGCGGGGAGACGGCTCTGCGGCGCTCGCCGTTGGTGCGCCTCCATCCGGGTGGCACCGGTCGCCCGCTGTTCGTGGTCCATCCGGTGGGCGGCGATGTCTTCGCCTATGTGGAGCTGGCGAAGGCCCTCGGGGGCGTCCTGCCGGTTTATGGCTTACAGGCGGTCGCCGCCGGAAAGGGCCATGTCTCCGCCATGGGAGAGCTGGCGGCGCAATATCTGCACGCGGTGCGGGAGGTCCAGCCGGACGGCCCGTACCTCCTGGCCGGCTGGTCGCTCGGTGCGGTGATCGCCTACGAGATGGCCCAGCAGATCGAGCGCTCCGGCGGCAGGGTGGCGCTCTTGGCGATGCTCGATCCTTCTTCACCGCGGGATGGCCAAAGCGAAGCACTTGACGAAACCTCGCTCTTGGCCGGCTTCGCGGCCGACCTTTTGCGGCTCTCCGGCCGCCAGGTGGCGTTCGGCCAAGAAGTGCTGGAGGGCTTGGACGTGAATGCGGCGCTTGACCGTATGGTCGAGCTGGGCCGGCGTGAGGGGGTGCTACCGCCGGAGGTGGACAAGCCTCGGCTGCAGGAGCGGTTCGATCTCTTCAACCGCCATATGAAGGCCTTCCAAGACTATCTGCCACGCCCCTATGGAGGATCGGTCACCTTGTTCCGGGCTGGCGCTTCATTGCCTCCGGGAATCACGGATCTCACCGCGGGCTGGAGCGTGCTCGCCGACGCCAAGGCCCACCTGATCGAGGCGGATCACTACTCCTTGCTCCAGAGACCGGCCCTCGACCACTTGGTGGAACACCTGGAGTGTGAGCTCGCGGCCCTCGAAGGCGAATCCTGACGCCGAGTAGCCAGAAGTGTCCGAAACAGGTCTCAAAGGGAGATGACTTATGCAACCGACTTCGATTCTCCGCGCACCCGCTGTCGGCGAGCTGGCGCACCGGATCGCGGCTGTCCTCGATGACCAGAGCGGCTACCCCGTCTGTCCTGCTCCTTGGCAATCGGTAGGTGACGCAAGGATCAGCCGGTCCGGGACCGTCACTCCTTGAGCGCCAGGAGCGGGTCGATCCGCGTCGCCCGCCGTGCCGGTAACAGAGCGGCGATCATGAACACCACGGCGAAGGCGAAAGCCACAGTCGCCAGGTTGACCGGATCGCCGGGCTCGACGCCGAACAACAGCCCACTCATCAAGCGGGTCAGCCAGAGGGAGCCCAGGCCTCCCAGGATCAGCCCCACCACGAGAAGCGGCAGTGTCCGCTGCACGACCAAACCGAGGAGCTGACGGGGGGTGGCCCCCAGCGCCGCGCGGATGCCGATCTCATGAGTGCGCTCGGCCACCGCGAAGGCCACTACGCTGCCGATACCGAGAGCGGCGATGACGGAGGCGAGAATGGCGAAGAGCCCGACCAGGGCCGCGGTGAGACGGGACGGGGCGATCCATTCATCCTGCACCTGCTCCAGAGTCTGCATCTTCACCACCGGCTGGTCCGGGTCGAGCCTCCGGACCAGAGTGCGTACGTCGCGCAGCAGGGTGCCCGAGACGGAGGAGGCACGTACGAATACCTGCCCACCAGCGGGCATTTGGCTGAACGGCAGATAGAAGGCGGGGCCGCTCTCGGCTTCGAGGCCCTTGTACCTCACGTCTCCGACCACTCCGACCACCGTCCATAGCTGGTCGCCCGTACGAGACGGTATTTTGAACCTCCTCCCCACCGGGCTCTCCCCTGGCCAGAAGCGATGCGCCATGGACCGGTTCACGATTGCGACCGGCAGCGCCTCTTCGCCGCGGTCGGTGGCGACGAAGCCCCGCCCCTGGAACAAGGGGATGCCGAGGGTGCGGAAGTAGTCGTCGCTGACGATGTTGAATGCCGCCTGGAACTCTCCCGAGTCGTGCGGCTCACCACCTTCGATCTTTATCTCCGGGATGCTGGGGTTGTCGTCGATCGGCAACTCGCCGGCAACGGCTGCTGACCCCACTCCCGACAGCTCGCGCAACGAGCCGAAGAGGCGATCGAAGAAGTCCAGCCTGTTCGCATACTCGGGATACCGGCTGACCGGCAGCGGCACGTCCATGAGCATTACGTTCGCCGGGTCGAAGCCCGGGTTGACGCGCTGCAGGTTCATGAAGGTGCGGAGCAGCAGCCCCGCGCCGGTCAGCAGGATAAAGGAGACCGCCACCTGCGCGACGACCATGGCACCGCGGAGGCGCAGGCGGGGCTGCGATGCCGTGGACTGCCTGCCGCCGGCGCGCAACGTCGCGGCGAGCCGGTGGGGGGCGGTGCGCAGCACCGGGCCGATGCCGACCGCGAGGCCGGTAACCACTGCCAGCAACGTGGTGAAGAGGAGCACCGAACTGTCAATGCCGATCTCATCAGTGCGCGCAGTGAAGCGGCCGGCGAAGGCCACCAGGAGCTGGACTCCCGAGACAGCCAGGAGCAGGGCCAGGGCGCCCCCGGCCAGGGAGAGCAGGATACTCTCGGTGAGGAGCTGGCGGGCCAGGCGGCCGCGACCCGCGCCGAACGCGGTGCGCACCCCCAGTTCCTGCTCCCGGCTCGCCAGGCGCGCCAGAATGAGGTTGGCGACGTTGGCGCACGCCACCAGGAGCACCAGCCCGACGGCTCCCATCAGGATCAGGAGGAGCGGCCGGAACTCACCGGTGAGCTCCTCGCGCACGGAGATCACCGGGATGCCGGACTCCATCTCCGATTCATAGTCTCCAGGGTTCTCCTGCCGCATGCGGTCCGCGAGCGCTGCCAGCTCGGTCCGCGCCTCCTCCAACGTCGCCCCTGGCGCCAACCGCGCGAAGGCGGTGAGCATCCGAATCTGACGGTTGCTGGCGACACTGTCTTTGGAACGGACGGGGCACGCCATCGTCGGCATGAAGGCCCCCACCTGGGTGGGATACTGGGGGAGAGGCGGCAGCACTCCCACAATGGTGATGGGCCGATCGTTCAGGCGCATGCGCTTGCCGAGGATGGCCGGGTCCCCGCCGAAATGGTGTTGCCAGTACTGGTACGTCAGGACGAGGACCGGCTCGGCCCCGTGGTCGTCATCCGTGGGCACGAAGGTCCGGCCGCGCAGAGGCCGGACACCGAACAGATCGAAGAAGTTGGCGGACACCACTCCGATCTGAATCCGGTCCGGCTCGCCGCGCCCGAGCAGGATAAAGGGCATCGCGTGGTACTCCGCCACATTCTGCAACGTCCGGCTCTGCGTCGCCAAGTCGTTCACCTCGGGGACGGAGAAGGAGACATCCCGCTCCTTCTTCGGGTCAAAAGACTCATGCCCGAGATGCAGGAGATTGTCTCCCTCTGCGTACGGCAGAGGCCGGAGTAATACTCCGCTGACCACGCTGAAGATGGCGGTGTTGACACCGATGCCGAGCGCCAGTGTGAGCACAGTGCAGGTCGTGAAGACTGGATGCCTCGCGAACTGGCGCAGGGCAAACCGGATGTCCCCCGAGAGGTCTTTCACTCCTCCGTTCTCCCCCAACCAGCCGCTGGCGCACGATCTCCGCCATCTCGCTGACTGCAGTGGCTTTCATTATGCTCAAGTGCGCTGCGGCTATCGGATGAGCCTCTATGCTGGCGGCGAGCTGCCCCAGCCGTTGTGGGGGTCGTCGCCGGCAGGTCTGGCTGCGGTGGCCGGGTGGCGCGCACCAGTGTGGACCGTCCAGGATGGGCTCCGGCCGGTATGCCACTGCGGCCCGGAAGTTGGTTCTGCACACAGCCACGAAACATTTTTAGGTAAAGCACCACCAGCTCTCGGGCCCTAAGCTTCCGGTGAATAGAGGAGCAGTAGGCGCTCGCCAGCGGCCTGTTGCAGCTGGAGGCCAATCGTCCGCGAGCGCGTCGAGTTCGGACTACCTCAGAAGCTCTCCCCTTATAAATCCTCGATTCGAAGTAAAGGAAAGGAAGTTGTCTCCTCACAGTTGCCGGTCTCTCTCGAAGCAGAGGCCACCGGCGGTGCATGCCAGCCGGAGCTGGCTCTTATTGATCTTGTTAGTCGCTGTCCGTGGCAGGTCGGCGCAAATCTCGAAGTAGCGTGGGATCTCGAAGTCGGCCAACCAGGAGCGACACCACGACACCAGATCCTCCACGCCAAGGCTGGCATCCGGGCGGCAGATCAGATAGGCCTTCACCTCCTCGCCGCCGAACTCATCCGGCACTCCCACTACCGCCGATGTGGCCACCGCCGGATGACGGTCGAGTACAGTTTCGATCGAGCAGGGGTGGATGTTTTCCCCCCGTCGCCGGATGATGTCCTTCTGACGGCCCGTGAAATAGAAATAACCCTGCTCGTCCTGGTACCCCAAATCGCCGGTCCGGAACCATCCGTCAATATACGAGACGGCGTTCAGATCGGCCGGCCCGACATAGCCCGGCATCATCGCCGGATCGTGCCGCACTTGGATCTCGCCGAACTGCCGTGGCGACAACGCGATACCCTGCTCATCGGCAATTCGGACCTCGGCATACGGAAGAGGGCGGCCGACAGAGCCAGGCCGTCGCTGGCGTAGCTCGTTGCGCAACACCGTATTGGTCTCGGTGAGGCCGTAGCCTTCCACCACCGAGATGCCGAAGCGCCGCTCGAATTCCTCGATCACGTCCGGCCTTGCGCCGCCACCGTAGAGGGCCCGTAATGGATGGTGGAGGTCGTCCGGCTGCGCCGGCTGGCGGCAAAGAACCGCCAGCATCTCGCCGAGGTGTCGGACCACCGTGATGCCATGGGTCCGCACCTGCTCCCAGAAACGGTGAGCGCGGAAGGAGCTCACCAGCACCAAGGATGCCCCCCCGGCGACAGCGCTCGCGGCAAAGGCCTGTCCCGCCATGTGGAACAGAGGCAGACAGCCGAGGAATCTATCGCTCGGCACCACCTCCATCCAGCGCACGAACTCCAACGCCGGCCGCACATAGCTCAGGTGTGTCAGCCCGGCGGACTTAGTCTGGCCGGTCGTGCCGGACGACTGCAGGATCGTCAGGAGGTCTTCGGGAGATCCCCTCCGGGGCAGGACCGGCGCGGTCGGACGTGGGGGTGCGGCGAACCGGATGGCTCCCGCGACCTCGCCTTGTCCCACCACGACACGGGCTCGGAGGTCCAGGCACTCCCCGTAGGTAGAAATGGTTTTCGCATCACCGATCATACCCGTCACGTCCAGACTCCGGAGGAGGGGCTCCACTTCCGGCGGCACTAGCGCCGGGTTGATGGGAACCATCACCGCCCCGAGCCGGGCCAGTGCGAACCAGGCATAGATCGTCTCGGGAATGTTGGGAAGGATCACCGCTACCCGGGAGCCGTGCCCCAGGCCGAATTCTGACAAAAGCCAGCAGAGCCCATTGATCCGCTCTACCATCTCGCTGTAGGTGACCGCCTCCTCCCCGATCGAGAGAAATTGGCTGTCCGCCCAGCGGATGGCTGCTTCTTCAAGTAGTTCGTCAAGCCGCACTAAGCATCTCTCGCAGTATGTCTTCAATAGCTTATGTGCTTCTCCCCGGCAAAGCGTGACAATTCCGCCAAATTCTGCTGAATGGGTAGCAGACCACTCCCATCCCAGCGAATAGCAGGTGTTTGCGCGCCTCTGCCAGTTTGGGCCGAGCACCCTGAACGAGCTTGAGCTCAGGTCCCCTCGACTGAAGCGCTATACGATTGAAACCCTCCTTCTTCGCCTCACAGAGAAGGGCTTCATCTCGCCTCGTGACGACGCAGGTCGCTTTCGTCTCTTGAATCCCTTCGCTGAGGCTTTTGAGGCGCGGATCCACCCTGAGCTGTACCGCGCCCACCTGTTCGGGCGTGGACGGGTCTCACATTACCTGCAACGGCGCCACGACCACCTGCAGCTCCGCGACCGCTTGGTGCTCATGCTCCGCGGACTGCCTCGACCGGTGCTCTGATGCCTGCGAGCTGAGCTCCGGCGCCTGCGGTTTCTGCATCAACAACTGCCACCAGAACAACAACTGCGGGCCGCAACCGTCTTTCATCCATCAGTGCTGAACGGGTCGCCCGGGCGGAGGCGGCGGACGTGACCGCCGACCATGGGGCGATCGCCGCGGGCCCCAACGGCTTCGCCATCGTCTGGGACGCGCTGGTCAACGGCGAGCACGACATCTTCGGGAAGCTGTACGACGCCGCCGGCCGTTCGATCGGCAACGACTTCCGGGTGAGCGCCGCGGCCGGCT
>JBKKAU010000727.1:0-17414 GCA_046714475.1 Thermoanaerobaculia bacterium | reverse complement strand
CCCCGGCCGTGCCTGTCCCGCGGACGCTACTGGAAAATCGGCGCGGTGATGGTCCCCCCCTCTCCTCAAGCCTAAACCCAAGGCCCCTCCCGAAGTGACTGATTACCGGATCGAAGGAGACCGCGCGACCGCAGGTCAGGTGACAGGGTCCTCGACTTCGCCCGCGTCGACAGCCGCTGGTACAGCGTGCCGCCGCCCCTGCCGGAGATCTCCGAGCCCAAGGGGCTTCCCTGCCCCTCGTTCTGCCACTGAGCGGCTCTGCCCGAAACCCTCCCACCGCTCCCTTCGTAAGACCCGGACAGGACCTCTCGAAGGGAGCCGCCCATGAACGCGCTGTGCCGTCTCACCGCTCTTCTCGTCTTCATCTTGCTCGCCCCTGGCCTCATGGAGGCCGCCGCCGCTACCGCAGGAGAAACAGCAGAGGCGAAGGCGGCCCTGGAAGCGGCCCACGCCGCCTATCGGCAGGCCGGCGCCTTTCGGGAGACCTTCGAGTTCGTGCTGGAGCTGCCGGACGGACACCGGGAATCCAAGAAGCAGGAGTACGGCGTGGGGAAGGACGGAGAAGCGTTCCTGGCTCCGGCGGACGGGAGGTCATGCGGTTCGTCGCGCGGGAAGGGCGGATGACCGGCACCCAATTCAACGTGGATGGACGCTATTCCGAGGTGCCCTACCAGGGCGACTTCGCGGACGCCCTGCGCCGGATCGGGGGCGAGCAGGCCCAGTTGACCACGCCGCCGGCCGTGGTCGCCGCGCAAGGAGGAGACCTCGCTGCCTTCGTGGAGGCCCTGCGATTCGGTGTCCTCGCTCCCCTGGAGATCGTGGGCTCCCAACCGGCTGCCGCGCCGGCCGAGCCGGCGCTCGTGGAGCTCCGGGCGGCCAACGGGCAGATCACGCTCGGCCTCGACCCGGCGTCGCATCGCCTGCGGGAGATCCGCATGGCCTTGGGAGAGGGGAAGCAGCAGGTACGGGCCACCGGCCGCTACACCTTCCAACCCGGCGATCCGGGCGACGCCTTGAAAAGGCCGGACCTCACCGGCCGGACGGCGGCGCCGAACCTGGCCGCGCTCGAAGCCGGAGCCTACCCGCTGGGCCAGCCCGCGCCGAAAGTCGCCCTGCGGTCGTTCGACGGCGGCACGGTCCGTCCCGGCGATCTCCAGGGCTCGGTGGTGGTCCTGGACTTCTGGGCGACCTGGTGCGTCCCCTGCTGGACGGCTCTGCAACATACCGCCGAACTGGCCGCCTGGGCCAAGGCGTCGGGCCTCCCCGTCAAGGTCTTCGCCGTGGATACCTTGGAGAACACCCAGGACCCCGAGCAACAGCGCCGCCAGGTCGCCGAGTTCCTCCGCGCCAAGAAGCTCGACCTCCCGGTCCTCCTCGATCAAGGGAACGAAGCCTTCTCCGCCTTCCACAACCCCGGCCTCCCCAGCCTCGTGATCATCGGCGGGACGGACGGCTCGCCCGCTATCACTCCGGTCTGCTGAAGGACATGGTGCCGACGGTGCGCGGCGAGGTCTTGGAGCTGCTGAGGTAGGCGAGACGTAGCGCAGACAGGGCTCCTTGCCAGCCCCGGCGGCGGACCTGGCCAGCTTGCCGGCGCTCGTCGCCAACTCGGTGGCGGCCGTCGCCAGCTGCCGGCAGTCCTGGCCGGTCCGGCGGCGATCGTCGCGTCAGTACGGGGCCACGAGCGTCAGGTCTTTGCTGATGCGGTCGCCGGCCTGCAAAGGACGGGCGCGCGACCTCTCCTTGAACCTCCGGAGCATGAAGTCAGGCCAGGTGTTGTAGCAGCCCAGGAAAAACACCCAATGGGCTGCTGGCTTGCACTCTCCGGGGTGCGCGTCCGGACCTGTGGTGGAGCCGGACCACTCGGCCCGGTACCCGTCGATGCTTTCCCAGGCGCTCGCGGGGCTCGGCGCGCTGAAATCCTCTTCATGGATCCCGGAAGACATGATCCCGATTTGGGAGGCCAGCACCACGAAGGGCCCTTCAAGGCAGCAGTCGAGGTGCTCGGGGTTGCAGTGGCCGTGGGCGACCTTGGAAGCGTAGACGTAGTGGTGCTCGATCCAGAACAGGGGCAGGCCATCGTCCTTGTGCTTGGACGTCGGGTACTCGCAGCTCTGCAGGTTCTCGATCGACTGATGGATGTGCTCACCACAGCGGTGGAGCGTCTTCTCGGAGCTACCGTCCAAAGGCCTGTAGAGCAGGGTGTTGCCACGCACCGTGACGCTCGAGGTCTTCGAATGACGGTTGTACGGCGAGGGGACCACGCCGATCCGGATGTCGCGTGGAGACTGCGGGATCGAACAGGCGTCGCCTTCCGTGGGGGGAAGCTGCGCCTCCGCGCTCATGGAGCACGACACCGCGATCGCCAGGATGGAAGCCTGAACCAGGCCTTGTCTGCGCATAAGTCACCTCACAGGAATGCTTCGTTGGGTCGTCGGGAGCCCATCTCAATCGTCTACTGCCGCGGGGAGGTGATAAATCTCACGGTTCGCCTACACTCTCCCCGATCGGAAGCTCTTTCCAGGAGGACGCATGGCAGACCGTCTCGACTATGACGCGATGTTGCGGGTGGCGATCGAAGAGGCGCGGCAGGGGCTGGCGGAAGGGGGCATCCCCATCGGCGCGGCCCTGTTCGACCGCCACGGAAGCCTGCTCGGACGCGGGCACAACCGGCGCGTGCAGGAGGACGACCCCTCGGTGCACGGCGAGACCGACGCTTTCCGCAAGGCCGGCCGGCAGGCCAGTTACCGGAACACGATCATGGTGACGACCCTGGCACCCTGCTGGTACTGCAGCGGGCTGGTGCGCCAGTTCAAGATCGGCACGGTCGTGGTCGGCGAGTCGGTCAACTTCTCCGGCGGCGTCGACTGGCTGCGCGAGAACGGTGTCGAGGTGATCGACCTCGAATCCCAGGAGTGCGTCCGGATGCTGGCGGACTACATCGCGGCCCACCCGGAGGTCTGGAACGAGGACATCGGCGAGGAATGAGGATCTCCCTTCCGGCGCGAAGGAATTCGCGCTGCCCTGCATCTAAGTAGGGCAGAAGGACAGCCTGGGATGCCCTCCGCGCCAGGCTGAACAGCAAGGAAAAGGAGCTCCCCATGAGAACACTCCGTCACTGGATCCCCCAAGCCGGGCTGGCCCTGGCTCTCGTCATCGGCGCGATCGGGAAGCCCGCTTCGGCGGCCGCCGACACCGCGTTCACCGAGGATTTCGACATCGAGCGGTGCAAGTTCCTGCCGAACGGCCGTGACAATCCGTACTTCAGCCTGCATCCTGGAGACCAATTGACGCTCGAAGGCGACGACGACGGTGAGGAGGTCAAAGTCGAGATCACAGTCACGGACGAGACCAAGGACATCACATTCAGAACACCGAACGGCTCGACGATGACGGTGCGTACCCGGGTCGTGGTGGAAAGGGAGTGGATCGACGGGGACCTCATCGAAGTCTCGCGCAACTGGTACTCCCGCTGCCGCCAGACCAACGACGTCTTCTACTTCGGAGAGGCGGTCGATTTCATCGACAACGGCCAGGTGGTCGGCCATGGGGGCTCCTGGCAGGCCGGCGTGGCCGGCGCGCAACCCGGCATCATCATCCCCGCCCGCTTTCTCCTCGGTTCGCGCTATTACCAGGAGCAGGCCCCGGAGGCCCAGGACCGCGCCGAGCATGTCGACATGGGACTCACCGTGCGGGCTGCCGGCAGGACCTTCAGAGGTTGCGTCGAGGTTCTGGAAACCACGCCCCTGGAGCCGGGACATGAGAGCGTCAAGGTCTATTGCCCAGGCGTCGGACTGGTGGTCGACAGCGCGGTCACGCTCACGGAATTCGAGCGCGACTGAACGGCAGCCGGTCGCTCGCGGCCACGGAGGACGGCATGCCGAAGGTCAGGCGTCTCCGCCGAGCGGCGGGAGGCGCCCCTTCGGCCTGACCGCTTTCTCCTGTAAGCTACATCATCTGTACCTTCGTGCCCTTCGCAACGCGAGCTGATGTGGGTCTTGATTGACGACGACCCGTGCGACGACAGATGGACACCGCGCGCCAGCATGACCCGACGATGCGCATCGCCTCGGCGAGCTTCGAATCCATCGCAGCCGGCCGGGGCTTTGTGACGCCCGCGCAGGCCGAGGAGTGCCGCGCGCTCCATCAGAAGCTCGTCGACATGGGGCTGCCGAGCACGATCGAAGAGGTCTTCTTCAAGAAGGGCTACCTCACCCAGCAGCAGGTCTCGGCCATCGATTCCGTGCGCGGCAAGGGCACCGCGGACGCGATCCCGGGTTACGTGCTGATCGAAAAGATCGCCGAGGGCGGCATGGGAGCGGTCTACAAGGCGAAACAGACGTCCATGGACCGCGTCGTCGCGCTCAAGGTGCTCCTGGCGCAGCTCGCGGACGAGAAGGAGGGGCGCGAACGCTTCGTCCGCGAGGCGCGCGCCGTCGCGAAGCTCAGCCATCCGAACGTCGTGGCCGGCATCGACGCCGGCGAGGCCCACGGCATCTACTACTTCGTAATGGAGTACCTGGACGGCGAGTCGATGGACAAGACGTTGCGCCGCCGCGGCCGTCTGCCGTGGAGCGAAGCGGCGGCGATCGTGCGTCAGATGGCGCTCGCGCTCGATCACGCACACCAGCACGGGATCGTGCACCGGGACATCAAGCCGGGGAACATCATGCTGCTCCCGGATGGCACGGCGAAGCTCGCGGACCTGGGCTTGGCGCGCGTGACCTCGCTGGGCGATGCCGCGCTGACGCAGACGGGGATGATCGTCGGTTCGCCGGCCTACCTCTCGCCGGAGCAGGCGATGGGAGACCGGGATCTCGACACCCGCAGCGACATCTTCTCGCTTGGCCTGACGTTTTTCGAGCTCGTGGCGGGGGAACGCGCGTACGCCGGCGACAACCCTATATCGATCCTCTCCGCGCTGCTTACGCGCGACGTGCCCGTCGAGAAGCTCGCCGCAACGGACGTGCCGGAGGACGTGACCGCGGTGATCGCCAAGATGGTGCACCGCGAGCCGGGGCGGCGGTATCAGACCCCGAAGACCCTGCTCGACGATCTCGACGCGATTCTGAGCGGGCGACGCACGACGCCCCCGATCGCCGCGGCGGTCCAAAGCCGAGGCCATGGGTACGAGAAGCCTGCGGATGTGTCGAATCTGCACACGTCGCGCATGGAGCGGCCGAGCGCGAGGCGGCAGGCCACGAAGCCGCTGGCGCCTTGGGCCCTCGGCGGGGGGGCCGTGGCCGTCGTGGCGCTGGTCGTGCTCGTCATGGCGTTTCGGCCGGGCGGCGGGCAGCAGGAAGTCGGGCCGCCACGGACGGCGGCGGAGCGGTCCGCGCAGACGTTCGAGGCGAAGGTGAGCCTGGTCGCAGCGATTTCAGCGGCCCGGAAAGCGGCGCGCGACGGGACCGTCTACCATGTGGAGCTGGAGCGCGACAAGTACTCCATCGACCTGGCGGAGGGGGACAGGTCGGTCAACGTGATCGTCGACGCCACCCACGGCGGAGTGGTCGAGAGGATCGACGAGGACGAGGACCACTCGGCCGAAGTCGAGGCGTGCAAGATCGAGCTCGCCGCCGCGGTGCAGGCGGCGCTGTCGAAAGCGCCGGGCAGGGCCTACGAGGCCGAGATCCTGCTGCTGCCCGGCAGGACGGTGGTCGAGGTCAAGGTGATGCGCGACCACAAGCCCGTCACGGTCCATGTGGACGGCGTGACCGGGGAAGCGAAGGCGTTCGATAACGTTGCAGGTTGATGAGACCGGCAGGTCCATGGCGGTCCAGCCCGCCGCTCCCACGGTCTTCCGCTAGAATGGCCGGACTTTACGGGAGACATCATGAAGCCGGCTCCGTTCGAGTACCTGGCCCCTGACTCGCTCGACGCCGCGCTGGACATCCTGGCCCGGCAGGGCGGCGACGCGAAGCTCCTGGCCGGGGGGCAGAGCCTGATCCCGGTGATGAATTTCCGGCTGGCGCAACCATCCCTTCTGGTCGACCTGAACCGCCTGGGGGAGCTGGACTACGTCCGGCCGGACGGCGGCGGCCTGCGCATCGGCGCCATGACCCGGCAGCGGACGCTGGAGCGCGATCCCCGCGTCGCCGGGCTCGCGCCGCTGCTCAGCGAAGCGATTCCCTTCATCGCCCACCCGCAGATCCGCAACCGCGGGACCGTGGGCGGTAACCTCGCACACGCCGACCCGGCCTCGGAGCTGCCGGCCGTCGCCGTAGCGCTCCGTGCCCGGTTCCGGCTCCAGCGCGCCGGCGGCGAGCGCTGGGTTGAGGCGCGCGACTTCTTCGTCAGCCTGTTCACCACCGTCCTCGAACCCGACGAGATGCTGGTCGAGGTGGCCCTGCCGGCCTCCCCGGCGCGCAGCGGGTGGTCCTTTATCGAGGTATCCCGCCGCCATGGCGACTATGCCCAGGTCGGGATCGCCGCCGGAGTATCGCTGGACGAATCCGGGCGGTGCCGCGAGGCGCGTCTCGCCTATCTGAGCGTCGGCGATGGACCGGTCGAGGCGCGGGAGGCCGCCCGGCTACTGGAAGGCTCTCCCCCTTCCGAGGCGGCGATCGCCGCGGCGGCGGACAAGGCGGCGCGGGACGAGATGGACCCGACGGGCGACATCCACGCCTCGGCCGACTTCAAGCGGCATCTGGCGCGCGTGCTCACGGGCCGCGCGCTGCGCCGGGCCTTTGCCCGCGCGAAAGGAGAGGCATGAGCGCCAGGCATCAGGTCTCCGTCACGGTCAACGGCCGGACGTATGAAAAGGAGGTCGAGCCGCGCCTGCTGCTCTCCGACTTCCTCCGCTACGACCTCGGCCTCACCGGCACCCACGTCGGCTGCGAGCACGGCGTCTGCGGCGCCTGCACCATCCTGCTCGACGGCGAGCCCGTGCGCTCCTGCCTGATCCTCGCCGTGCAGGCCGACGGCCGGCAGCTCGCCACGGTCGAGGGGCTGTCGCCGGCCCCGGGCGAGCTCCATCCCATCCAGCAGGCCTTCTGGGAGGCCCATGGCCTGCAATGCGGCTTCTGCACCCCCGGGTTCCTGATGACCCTGGTGCCGTTCCTGGAGGAAAACCCCGACCCGACCGAGCTCGAGATCCGGCAGGCCCTCTCCGGCAATCTCTGCCGCTGCACCGGCTATCAGCACATCGTCGACGCGGTGAAGCTGGCGGCGGAGAGGATGCGGCAGGGGACGGAGTGACGATCCAAGAGCTCCTGGACTGGCTGGAGGCGCGCTTCGCGGAGCGCGAGCCGTCGGTCCGGGCATTCCTCCCCGAGGAGGGGCGCTTCGAGCGCCTGCGGCGGGAAGCCGACGAGCTCATCGAGCGGTACCCCGACCCGGAGGGCCGGCCGCCGCTCTTCGGCGTGCCGTTCGGAGTCAAGGACATCTTCCACGTGGACGGCTTCCCCACCGGCGGGGGCAGCCGCCTGCCGCCCGAGGCGCTCGCGGGACCGGAGGCGCCGAGCGTGACCGCGCTGCGCCGGGCCGGCGGGCTCGTCCTGGGCAAGACCGTCTCCACCGAGTTCGCCTACTTCGCCCCCGGGCCGACCTGCAACCCGCGCGCCCCGGAGCACACGCCAGGCGGTTCGAGCAGCGGCTCGGCCGCCGCGGTCGGCGCCGGCCTCTGCCCGCTCGCCCTCGGCACCCAGACGATCGGCTCGATCCTTCGCCCCGCAGCTTTCTGTGGAGTGATCGGCTTCAAACCGAGCTACGAGCGGATCCCGCGCGACGGCGTGATCCCCCTCGCGCCTTCCTTCGATCACGTGGGCTTCTTCACGCCGGACGTGAAGGGGGCGCAGCAGACGGCGGCGATCCTCTGCTCGAGCTGGCGCGTTGCGTCGCCGTCGCGCCGGCCGCGTCTGGGCGTGCCGGAGGGGCCGTACCTGGAGCGCGCCGTCGGCGAGGGCCTGGTCCACTTCCGGACGGTCTGCCGCCGCCTCCACGAGGCCGGCTACGAGATCGAGACGGTTGAAGCGCTCTCCGATTTCGACGAGATCGTGGAGCGGCACTACCGCGTCTTCGCCGCCGAGGCCGCTCAGGTGCACCGCGACTGGTTCGCCCGGTTCGGCGATCTCTATGATCCGCGGACCGCCGAGTTGATCCGGCGAGGACAAGGGGTGACGCACGACCAGCTCTCCCTGGACCTCACAAGCCGCGAGGCCCTGCGCACCGCCCTGACGTCCGAAATGGACAAGCATGGGATCGATCTATGGCTCTCACCACCCGCCCTGGGCGCCGCGCCGCGCGGGCTCGACAGCACCGGCGATCCGGTGATGAACATCCCATGGACCCACACGGGGATGCCCGCCGTCTGTCTCCGGGCGGGGCTGAACGTGGCCGGCCTGCCCCTGGGTTTGCAGGTGGCCGGCCGCTTCATGGAAGACGAAGAGCTCCTCGCCTGGGCGCGGGAGATCCAGGAGGTGGTCCGGTGAGCGCCGCGCCGGTCACCCGTTGCGCCGTCCGCGCCGGCTCCTACCACGACTCAGTCGTCCTGATGCAGCTCCAGCGCGCGCTCGCCGATCTGCCGGGAGTGCTCGACGCCGGAGTGGTGATGGCGACGCCGGCCAACCGCGCCGTGCTCGCCGCCGGTGGCCTCGCCTTCGAGTCGGACGCCGGCCCGGACGACCTGCTCATCGCGGTCAAGGCGGAGAGCGAGGCCGCGGCGGCGGAGGCGCTGTCCCGGGTCGACGCCCTGCTGCGGGTGCGTCAGACGGCGGAGACCGGCGAGGGTTTCCGTCCGCGCAGCCTGGCCTCGGCCCTGAAGCAGCTCCCCGCGGCGCGCTGGGTCCTGGTCTCGGTGCCCGGCCGGTACGCGGCGGACGTGGCGGAGGACGCCCTCGATCACGGCCGCAACGTCTTCCTCTACAGCGACAACGTGCCGGTCGAACGCGAGGTGGCGCTCAAGCGGCGAGCTCGCGACGCCGGTCTCCTAGTCCTGGGACCGGACTGCGGCACGGCCGTCCTCGACGGCATAGGACTGGGCTTCGCCAACCGCGTCCGCCGCGGCCCGGTCGGCCTCGTGGGGGCCTCGGGCACCGGCCTCCAGGCGATCATGAGCCACGTCCATGCCCTGGGCTCCGGCATCTCCCAGGCGATCGGCACCGGCGGGCGCGACCTGAGCGCCGAGATCGGCGGCATCACGGCGGCCCAGGCGCTCGACCTGCTGAGCCATGATCCGGAGACGCGAGTGATCGTCCTGGTCGCGAAACCGCCGGCCCCGGAGGTCGCCGCCCGCCTGCTCGCCCTCGCCAGGTCGATAGAAAAACCCTTTGTGATTCATTTCCTGGGCGCGCCGCTCCCCGGCCGCCGGCTTGGCAATCTCCACTTTTCGGCGAGTCTGAGCGAAGCGGCGGAGACGGCCGTGCGGCTCCTGGAGGAGAAAGAAGAGAGGACGACGGCCGAACCGATCCATGGGTTTTTGCGCGGCCTCTTCTCCGGCGGGACGCTGGCCTATGAGGCGCTGCTGGGGCTTTCGGCCTGCCTGTCGCCGCTCTGGTCAAACCTCGGTGGCACGCGGCGGCTGGACGATCCTCTCCAGAGCCGCGACCACACGATCCTCGACCTGGGAGCGGACGAATTTACCGTCGGCCGTCTCCACCCGATGATCGATCAGGATCTACGCCTGCGCCGGCTGCGGCAGGAGGCCGCCGATCCGGAGGTGGGCCTCATCCTGCTCGACGTGGTCCTGGGAGAAGGCGCCCACGCCGATCCGGCCGGAGAGCTGGCGCCGGCGATCGAGCAGGCCCGGGCCGGGCGGCAGGATCTTCAAGTTGCCGCGATCGTGATCGGTACGGACGAGGATCCTCAGGATCTGGGAGTACAGATCGAAACTTTGGAGAAGGCGGGGGCACGGGTGTTTCGTACGGTGACGGAGGCGGTGGAAGCCCTCACCCCCCTGGCCCCCCTCTCCCGCCCCCCCTCCCACCCTCCCCGCGAGAGGGGGGAACTGGAGAGTACGGAGAGTTTTGGGATGGGTGGCGGCGCCCCTCTCCCGGGGAGGGCGGGCTGGGGGGGCGGGAGAGGAGACGGGGGTGAGGGCTTCCCTCTGACGGCGGTCAACGTCGGTCTGGAGACGTTTCATGAGAGTCTGTTGCGCCAGGGCGCCGCTTCGGTCCAGGTGGACTGGCGCCCCCCGGCCGGCGGCAATGAGAAACTGGCGGCTCTCCTGGCGAGGATGAAGAGATGACGGTCGACATCGAGCAGGCCAACCGCACCGCCGTCGAGCGCATGATGGCCGCGCGGCCGATGCTCACCGGCCTCGTCCGCGCCCGCGACGTCGTGCCGGGGATGCGCGACAGCCTGCTGCTGCACGCCGGCCCGCCGATCGAGTGGGAGCGGATGTCCGGCCCGATGCGCGGCGCGGTGACCGGCGCATTGATCTTCGAGGGGCTGGCGAGCGACGAGGCCGAGGCGGTGGCGCGCGTCGAGCGCGGCGAGGTCGACTTCGCGCCCTGCCACCACCACGCGGCGGTCGGGCCGATGGCCGGCGTGACGTCCCCTTCGATGCGGGTCTGGGTGGTCGAGGACGTCACCCACGGACACCGCACCTTCTCCAACCTCAACGAGGGCTATGGCAAGGTTTTACGCTACGGCGCCTTCAGCGAGGAGGTCATCGCGCGGCTGCGCTGGATGAACGAGACCATGGCGCCGGTGCTCGCCGAGGCGCTCACCCTCTCCGGCGGGATCGACCTGCGGGCGCTCCTCGCCGAGGCGCTGCACATGGGGGACGAGGGGCACAACCGCAACAAGGCCGGCTCGATCCTCTTCTTGAAGCTGCTCGCGCCGCACGTCGCCCAGGCGGCGCCGGATGGAACGACCGCGGGCGAGATCCTCCGCTTCCTGGGAGACAACGCCCTGTCGGTGCTCAACCCGGTGATGGCCGCCTGCAAGGCCATGGCGGACGCGGCGCACGGCGTCGAGGGAAGCACCATCGTCTCGACCATGGCACGCAACGGCACGGACTTCGGCATCCGGGTGAGCGGGCTGGGAGACCGCTGGCTCACGGCGCCGGCGATGGTCCCGGACGGCCTCTACTTCCCCGGCTTCTCGAGCGCCGACGCCAACCCCGACATCGGCGACAGCACCATCACCGAGACCGCCGGGATCGGCGCCTTCGCCATGGCGGCGGCGCCCGCCATCGTCACCTTCATCGGCGGCACGCCCCAGGACGCGCTCCACGCCACCCTGGAGATGTATGAGATCACCGCCACCGAGCATCAGCATTTCACCATCCCCGCCCTGGGCTTCCGCGGCACGCCGGTGGGGATCGACCTGCGCAAGGTGGTCGAGCTCGGGATCACGCCGCGCGTCAACACCGGCATCGCTCACCGCCAGGCCGGCGTCGGCCAAGTGGGCGCCGGGCTGGTCCGGCCGCCGATGGCGGTCTTCGAAGAGGCCCTGACGGCATTCGCGGAGCGCTACGGTTTCTGATCGGTTCCGATTCCAAAGGAGGAGCGATGTACGTCCCCTACGACCTCAGCAAAGTGAAAGTCCTCGACCTGTCGCAGAACTTCAGCATGGATTCGCCGGCGTTCGCGTTCTACGAGGGTCCGACGATCAAGTGGGTGAAGCGAATGGCGTTTGAGGGGGTCAACGCGCAGCTCATCTCGACCACCAATCACATCGCGACGCACCTCGACTCGCCGATTCACTTCTACGATCCGGGTCCGGACATCGCCGGCATCCCGATCGATACGCTGGTCGGTCCGGCGTGCATCGTGGACATCTCGCAGTTCGGGATCGGCGACTACCAGATCTACGGCCCCGAGCACTTCGAGCAGTGGGAGAAGAAGACCGGCATCACCATCGAGCGCGGCGACATCCTGGTGATCCATACCGGGTATCACCACTACTACAACGAGGATTGGTACAAGGTCCACAACCAGCACAAGCCGGACCTGCCGAAATGCTTTCTGATGCACCCCGGGCCGCGCAGCGTCTTCACCGAGTGGATCCTCGACCGCGGCATCCGCTGGCTGGCGGTGGACTGCATCGCCGCGGACCATCCGTTCAACACCAACGTACGCAAGGCCCGCCCGGACCTCATCCCGACCGTGGAAGCCGCGATCGGCATGTCGCTCGAAGAGGCCTTCCCCTGGCCCCAGGACTACCAGTGCATGCATGTCAAGCTCTTCCCGCACGGCGTCTTCCACGCCGAGAACGTCGGCGGACAGATCGACGAAGTCCTGGACCAGCGGGTCTGGCTCGGTTGCTTCCCCTTCCGCTTCAAAGGCGGAGAGGCGGCCTTCGCTCGTATCGTGGCGTTCGTACAGGAGCAGTGATCATGGCTGTACATCCCATCGGCGAACGGATCAAACGCAACGAGGACCCCCGCCTGCTCACCGGGCGGGCGCTGTTCGTGGACGACGTCGACCTGCCGGACATGGTGCATGTGGCGTTCGTGCGCAGCCAGCACGCGCACGCCCGCCTGCTTGGCGTCGACGCTTCGCAGGCGCGGCAGCGCGACGGGGTGATCGCGATCTATACCGCCGAGGACCTCGGCGACTACTGGCAGCCGGGGCCTCTCCTGGTGCCACCGCCGCCGGTCGAGGGGATGATCTTCCACCAGCGCACGCAGGTGCCGCTTGCCAAGGGCAAGGTGCGCCACGTCGGCGAGCCGGTCGCCCTGGTGGTCGCGGTCTCGCGCTACATCGCCGAGGACGCGGCCGAGGAGGTCCTGGTCGACTACGAGCCACTGCCCGCCATCGTGGACCTCGAAAAGGCGCTGGCGCCCGGCGCGGCGCTGGTGCACGAGGACGTCGGCTCGAACATGGCCGCGTACGTGCCGCAGACGAAAGGGGACTACGAGGCCGCCCGCGCGCGGGCCGACGTGGTCGTCGGCCGCCGCTTCTGGTACGACCGCGGCGCGGCGGCGGCGATCGAGAACCGCGGCGTGGTCGCGCAGTGGGACAGCCGCGCCCAGCGGCTGACGGTGTGGGACACCACCCAGGCGCCGATCCCGGTGAGGAACGGCCTGGCGGCGATGCTCGGCCTCTCCGAGCACCAGGTGAGGCTCGTCGCGCCGTTCATCGGCGGCGGCTTCGGCCCCAAGATCATGATGTTCTATCCCGAAGAGGTGCTCATCCCCTGGCTCGCTCTCCGCCTGGAGCGGCCGGTCAAATGGATCGAGGACCGGGCGGAGAACTTCTACGCCACCACCCAGGAACGGGGGCAGCTCCACGACTCCGAGATCGCCATGACGCGGGACGGCATCATCCTCGGCGTCAAGGACTCGTTCCTCCACGACACCGGCGCCTACGACCCGTACGGCCTCACCGTGCCGCTCAACAGCCAGTGCACGCTGATGGGGCCTTACCGCGTGCCGGCCTACGCCAGCGAGTTCCGGGCGGTCTTCACCAACAAGACGATCGTCACCCCGTACCGCGGCGCCGGCCGCCAGCACGGCGTCTTCGTGATCGAACGGCTGATGGACCTCGCGGCGCGCGAGCTCGGGATCGATCCGATGGAGATCCGCCGGCGCAACTTCCTGCGGCCCGACGAGTTCCCGCACGACCACGTGATCATCTATCAGGATTTCGCGCCGCTCTATTACGACAGCGGCAACTACGAGCCGGTGCTCGACCAGACGCTGGAGCGGATCGGCTGGGAGACCTTTCGCAAAGAGGAGCAGCCCCGGCTGCGCGCCGAAGGCCGCCACGTGGGGATCGGCGTCGTCGCCTACGTGGAGGGCACCGGCATCGGACCGTTCGAGGGCGCGCGCGTGCAGGTGCAGACCAGCGGCAAGGTGACGGTCGTCACCGGCGTCGGTACCCAGGGGCAGGGGCATTACACGGTCCTGGCGCAGGTCGCGGCCGAGCAGCTCGGCGTGAAAGTCGCCGACGTGGACGTGGTCACGGGCGACAGCGACCAGTTCCACTGGGGGACCGGCACCTTCGCCAGCCGTGGCGCGGTGGTGGCCGGCAACGCGGTCCACGAGGCGGCGAAGAACGTGCGCGAGAAGACGGTCCGGCTGGCCGCCGAGAAGCTCGGCGTCGCGGAAGACCAAGTTGAGCTGGTAGACGGCAAAGCGCGGGTCGTGGGAGATCCCGGGCGGGCGATCGCGCTCGGCGAGCTGGCGAAGCTGGCCAACCCGATGCGCGGTGCGGTCAAGCCGGGCTCCGAGCCGGGGCTCGAGGCGACCCGCTACTTCGGCCCCTTCCGCGGCGCCACGGCGAGCGGCTGCCACGCCATGATCGTCGAGGTGGACCCGGAAACGATGCAGTTGGAAATCTTGAAGTATGTCGTGGTCCACGACTGCGGCCGGGTGATCAATCCGCTGCTGGTCGACGGCCAGGTTCACGGCGGCGTGGCGCAGGGGATCGGCAACGCCTACTTCGAGCAGCTCGTCTACGACGACACCGGCCAGCTCCTGAACGCCAGCTTCATGGACTTCCTGCTCCCCACGTCGCTCGACGTGCCGCGGGTGGAGGTGGGGCACGAGGAGACGGTCTCGCCGCTCAACCCTCTCGGCACCAAAGGGGCCGGCGAGGCCGGAGCGATCCCCGTGGGCGCGCTCTTCGCCCAGGCGCTCGAAGACGCGCTGGCGGTGCCCGGTCTGGAGATCCTGGAGATCCCGCTCCGGCCCAGCCGGCTCTGGGAGCTGGTGGAGGCAGCGCGATGAAGATCCAAGGGAGCCACACCTTCGACGCCCCGCGCGAGCGGGTCTGGAGAGCGCTGCTCGACCCGGAGGTCCTGGCCAGGACAATGCCGGGCTGCGAGAAGCTGGAGCGCGTGGGCGAGAACGACTTCCAGGGCGTGCTCAACGTCCAGGTCGGTCCCGTCAAAGGCCAGTTCCAGGGGACCCTCCGGCTCTCGGATCCCGCCCTCCTTGAGGGCTATCACATGCGGATGGATGGCAAGGGACCGGCCGGCTTCATGAGCGGCGAAGGGGACCTCCGGCTGTCGGGCGACGAGGGCTCGACCACTCTCATCTACGATCTGGAGGCGCAGGTGGGAGGGCGGATCGCCGGCGTCGGCCAGCGGCTGATCGAAAGCTCGGCGAAGTCGATCACCAAGCAAGGGTTGGAAGGGTTGGCGCGGGAGCTCGCCGTGATGGAGGCGGCGGAGGCGGCCGCGGCGGCGGAGGCGGCGCCAACTCCCGTGGCTCCGACAGCGCCACCCATCCGTCCCACCCAGACCGAGGTGGCCGCCCGCGTCGCGGCAGATGTGGCCCGCGACTTGGTGCCAACTGAGCGTCGGCCTTGGGTGGTCGGGGGAGTGTTGCTAGTCTTGGTGATCTTGATCATCCTACTGGCGCGGGCGTGCGACTGAGCCCCGCCTTGTCCCCTCTCCCGCTGTTCCACTTACACTCCCGGGAGAGGGAGTGTCTCACCTATTTGTTCCAGTATGAGCTACTGGACTCCGTGGCCGTCGCCTTCCGCAGAGTGCTCGTATAGAGTTTCTAGAGTGTCATTCTTCAGTCCTCTACGGCCCGCGGCGAAATTGGAAGTTCCTGGCACGAGCGTGTCCGTAGTACCGTCCCAATCGGTGTCTACCATGACCTTGCCGACCCGCTTGGCACTGGGTTCCAACTGCCTGTAGAACCAGTGGTGATGCGGGCTGGCCTTGAAGCGAACGGTTTGCGAGAGCTCAAGCTGCTCCGAAGGGTCATCAACTCGGGTGAAGGTGAACTTGACATTGAGCGCCAGACCCAAGAGGAACCGGCCGCCCTTGGCATTCTCCCGGATGATCCGCATCGTCGAGAGCGGCTGCTCGCCGTCCAGCGTCACCTTGACATGGTAGTCACCGCAGACGGTCTTGAGGGTCTCGATACCCTCAAGCTGGAGAGCCCGGACTCGCACCCGCGTGCGGGCGACGCCGTTCTTGTTGAAGACAGCGTTGTCGAGACGCTCGATGATGGTATCCGTGGTGCCCAGCGCACCCGGGGAGTCGGAGGCCAGAGGCACGCCCTTCAGCCAGATCTGATCGGTGAAGCCGGGGAAGGCCGCGCAGAAGAAGCCCGCCGGTAGCGGGTTGACGTGGAAGTTCGCGAAGGTCAGCTCCGGCACGGTGGTCCATGGATCGATCCCGCGGTGGATCACCGCATCCGCGGCGGCGGCAGGAAGGGCTGTCAGGAACAGGGCGAGCACGGTGAAGGCGGCAGTACGTCTCGACATCTTGCACCTCCTCGATCGCTCCGGGCGGAATGCCCGGAGGCATTGACCCCACCCTACATCAGGGTTCCTTAAAAAACTTCTTCCGGATTGCTAACTTCGCTCGTTTGGCTGCCGCCGTGTTCCATCCGGCCGTCCAACCTCCTCGGTACGGCGGCGGAACGGTTCCATCGCGCCGTCGCACCGGATCGTTCTTCGGCCGCATCTATTCGGTGCGGGTGTCGCATGGGACACAGCGGGGACGGAACCTCCTGGGTGCGGCCGCTAGAGCGTTCCTTACGGCGGCGGAACCTGGTCCATACGGCCGCGGAACGGTTCCATACGACGGCCCAACCCACTACGTTCGGTCCTGGAACAGTTCCGTTCGGCTGCCGAACCCAGTAGATCGGGCCGCTGAACGATTCGATGCGGCAGCCGAATCCATCAGCTTCCACCGCCGAAGCACCCGATGCGGCGGCCGTATGGAATCGGTTTGGTCCTGAAACGGCTCCATGCGACGGCGGGATGGAACGCTTCCGCGGGCGGACCCACCGCGTTCCACCGCTGCAACGAACCGTTCCGCGGTCGAATCCAGCAGGTTCAGCGTGATAGCTTGCCCGTCATGGACAGATACCGTGTCAAACCGGGCAGCCCTGTGACCCTCTCGGAGATCGATGCGAGCTCGACCGCGGCGTTCAAGGGCGGCAAGAAGGACGTCGAGCCGGTCTTCGTCGACCTCAACGACAAGCTGGAGGAGCTCCAGGAGCTGCTCTGGGCCGAGCACCGGCACAAGGTGCTCGTCGTCCTCCAGGGCATGGACACCAGCGGTAAGGACGGCGTCATCCGCCACGTCTTCGACGGCGTCAACCCCACCGGCGTGCGGGTGGCGTCCTTCAAGGCGCCGAGCCCCGAGGAGCTGGACCACGACTTCCTCTGGCGGGTTCATCCCAAGGTGCCGGGAAGCGGCGAGCTGGTGATCTTCAACCGCAGCCATTACGAGGACGTGGTGGCGGTGCGCGTCCGCAAGCTGGCCCCGGAGAAGGTCTGGCGGCAGCGCTACGACCAGATCAGCGACTTCGAACGTCTGCTCGCCGAGAGCGGCACCACGATCCTCAAGTTCTTCCTCCACATCGACAAGGACGAGCAGAAGGAGCGGCTCCAGGCGCGGCTCGACGACCCGACCAAGCGCTGGAAGTTCCGCAAAGGGGACCTCTCCGACCGCGCGCTCTGGGACGAGTACCAGGCGGCCTACGAGGAGGCGCTCGCCCGCACCAGCACCGAGCACGCTCCCTGGTACGTCGTGCCCGCCAACAAGAAGTGGTACCG
>JBKKAU010000726.1:0-3272 GCA_046714475.1 Thermoanaerobaculia bacterium | reverse complement strand
CTGACCTCCTGGTCGTCGCGCATGCGTCCCCGGCCGGGGGCCATCCGGCGCCTGGACGACGCCCTGGTGGAGCTGGACCCGGCGTTTCCGTTTGACGCGATGTTGATCGAGAAGGGGGTCCGGTCGGCCCTGTGGGAGCCCTTCCGCATGGCCGAGGGGTGGAGCGGCGGCGTCTGGCTGAGCTCCTATCAACCCTACGTCTTCAACGACGAGCACCAGGAGCTCCTGCGGCCGATCGCGGCGCTTCTCGGCTCGGCGGTCGAGCACTGGCGGATCTGGGACGCCGAGCGGCGCCGGCGGGAGCGGCTCGGCCAGCTCGAGACGCTGCTCGGGAGCCTGGTCGCCGAGGCGCTCGACGTCCGCGAGGTCTTCGAGCGGATCTCGCAAGCCGTCCAGCCGGTCCTGCCGCACCATGCGCTGGTCCTGACCGAGTTGGATGATCCCGGCGAGAGCTTCCATATCATGGCCCTGGCGGGGGAGGTCGATGTCGAGGTGCCCACCGGGCCGGTGCCGCTCACCCCGCAGGAGGTGGAGAACCGCTTCCTGGACTTCGAGATCCTCGAGGACATCACCGCCGATCTCCGGGCGGACACGGAGCGCAACCGCATCGCCCTGGCGAGCGGGGTGCGCTCGTGGCTGCGCGTTCCGGTGCGCCTGTGGGGCGAGGTCCGGGGCTCGCTCCTCTTCCTCCACCGGGAGTCGTCACGTTACAGCGGCGAGGACGTCGAAGTGGCGGGCCGGCTGGCCGACCGCATCGCGCTCGCCCTCTGCCATCACCGGCTGGCGGAGGAGGCGAGGACCGCCGCCGAAGCGCGCGAGCGCGCCGAGCGGCTGGAGGCGACGGTCGAGACGCTGACACGCGAGCTGGAGTCGCGCGGGCGCGGCCGGGTCGTCGGCGCCTCACGGTCCTGGAAGGAGGTGCTCCTCCATGTCGGGCGGGTGGCCTCCTCGGAGACGACGGTGCTCATCACCGGGGAATCGGGGACCGGCAAGGAGATCGTCGCCAACCTCATCCGGCAGGGCTCGCCGCGGGCGGGCAAGCCGTTCGTGGCGGTCAATTGCGCGGCGCTGCCGGACCAGCTCCTCGAATCGGAGCTGTTCGGCTACGAGAAGGGGGCCTTCACCGGCGCCGTCGCCTCCAAGATCGGCCGCCTCGAGCAGGCCGCGGGCGGCACCCTCTTTCTCGACGAGATCGCCGAGATGAGCCCGCTGGTCCAGGCCAAGCTCTTGCGCGTCCTCCAGGAGCGGGAGTTCCAGCGCCTGGGGGGGACGCGCACGCTGCGCACCGACGTGCGGATCATCGCCGCCACCAATCGCGACCTCAGCCGCGCGATCACCCGGCACGAGTTCCGCGAAGACCTCTATTACCGGCTCAACGTCTTCGAGATCCAGATCCCGCCGCTGCGCGAGCGCCCCGAGGACGTCCTCCTGCTCGCCGAGTCCTTCCTCGAAGAGCTGGGGCATTCGATGGGACGGCCCGCCGCCGGGATCTCGCGCGACGCCCGCGAGTGGCTGCTCGCCTACCCCTGGCCGGGCAACGTCCGCGAGCTGCGCAACGCCATCGAGCGCGCCATCCTGCTGTGCGACGGCGGGCTCGTCACGCGCGACCACCTGCCCGCGGTGGTCGGCCGCCCCGAGACGGCGCGCCCGGCGGCGGTCCATGGCTCGCTCCCATCCGACGCGCCGTTCCCCGCCGGCGGCATCGACCTCGAGGCGGTGGAGCGGAGCTTCGTCGAAAGAGCCCTCTCCCAGACCCGCGGCAACAAGTCCAAAGCCGCCCGGCTGCTCGGCCTCACCCGCGCCCAGCTCTATTCGCGGTTGGAAAAGTACGGGGTGGGCGGGTAAATCTCACCCCTCCGACTAAGCCCTCACCCCCCGGCCCCCTCTCCCGCCACCCCTCCCGACCTTCCCGGGAGAGGGGGAGAAAAGCAATTCAGCGCGATCCGGGGGTGGGGGTGGCGGGAGAGGGGATGGGGGTGAGGGCCCAGCAACAACCTGTCGATTTATCGACAACTCCCAGCGGTGACCCTCCGTCCCTCAGAGGCTTCTGAAGTCTCGCTCTATCAATGAGTTGGCCCCGGAGCGCCCGCGGTTTGGGCGGCTGGCAGGGCTTTGGCTTTAGGGAGGAAGCGTCGAAGTGGGTCCTGTCTGTCGAAAACCTTCGGCGTCATTCGACGAATAAGTAGGATGGAGGAGCATGAGTCAATCCAATGTCGAGCGGGTGATCGGGCGGCTGGTGACCGACGAGGAGTTCCGGCGCCGGTTTGGCGAGAACCCCTCCGCGGTGCTGCGGGAGATCATGGCGAGCGGCTTGGAGCTGACGGCGTGCGAGTTCCGCGTGCTTTCGGCCTTTGATCCCAGGGTGGCGGCGCGTTGCGCCCGCGCCATCGACCCGCGGATCCAGAAGGCCGATCTTCATGGAGGTGAACAATGACGAGGACGCCGGTGCGGGCGATCGGGCTCGCGCTGTGGGCGACCCTGGCGGCCGCGGCCCCAGGGCTGACGCAAAACGCCGTGGAGCGTCCGCTGACGCTCGCGGAAGCGATCGCGCTCGCTCTCGAAAACAACGAAGGGATCCTGGTTCAGCGCGAGTCGCTGGTGGCGGCGGAGGCTGCGATGAGCGGCGCCCAGGGCGCGTACGACCCGCTGGTGGAAGCGGAGAGCGGATGGCGGCGGAGCAGCCAGCCGGTGAATTCGGCGTTCTCGGGAGCGCCGCCGGGAAGGCTGGCGCCGACCACCGAGGTTACCGATGTCAGGGCCGGGGTCCGCCGGCAGTTGCCCACGGGCGGAACGGTGCTGCTCCGCGGCTCGACCGAGCGCGGGACGACCGACGGGGTCTTCGACCTGCTGTCGCCGGTCTACGGTACGGGGTTGGGAGCGGAATTCCGCCAGCCCTTGCTGCGCAACCGGTTGATCGACGCGGCGCGGGCCGAGATCCGCGTCGCCGCCGCCGACCGCGAGCGCGCGGCCGCCGGGCTGCGGCGTGAGGTCACCGAGACCGTTGCGGCGGTCGAGCGCTCGTACTGGACGCTGACCGCGGTCCGCCGCGAGCTCGCCGTCCGGGAGGAGGCGGTGCGGCTGGCCCAGGAGCAGATCTCGGAGACGGACGCCCGGATCGAGGCCGGGACCGCCCCCGAGACCGAGGTCGCGCAGCCGCGCTCCGAGGTGGAGCGGCGCCGCGGCGAGCTGCTCGCCTCCCTCGAGGCGGCGGCCCGCGCCGAGAACGCGTTGAAGCTGCTGATCCTCGACGACGCCGACACCGCCTCCTGGGG
>JBKKAU010000725.1:0-3580 GCA_046714475.1 Thermoanaerobaculia bacterium | reverse complement strand
TTCCGGATCGGTCCGATCGGTCCGATGCAGAACCGCATAGGCAACCAGGCGCAAATCGCCCGTGGGCCCCGGCCGCGCCGCGGCGACCGCCTGCCGCACCGCCGGATGCGCCGCGAGAGCCGCCTCGACCTCCCCGGGCTCGATGCGGACGCCGCGCACCTTGACCTGCTGGTCGACGCGGCCCAGGAACTCGAGCAGGCCGTCGCCGCGCCAGCGCGCCAGGTCGCCGGTGCGGTAGAAGCGCCGGCCGTCGAGCAGCGGAAACTTCTCGGCGGTCAGCTCCGGCCGGTCGAGGTAGCCGCGCGCCACGCCGGGGCCGCCGATCCAGACCTCGCCGGCGACGTTGGGCGGCACCGGCCCGCCGCGCCGGTCGAGCAGGCGCACCACCGCGCTCTCCATCGGCCGGCCGATGGGCGTGCCGACCCGGGGCTCGACGCCGTACTCGGAGAGCAATCCTTCGGCGCAGATGACGGTCGTCTCGGTCGGCCCGTAGAGGACGCGGACGTTGGCGCGCGAGAAGACCTCGGCGACCTCCGCCGCCAGCTCCAGCGGCACCCGGTCGGCGCCCATCTGGACCTCGCGCAGACCGGGGAACGGCCCCGCCGGCCGCGCCAGCTCGACGATCTGCCGCATCAGGACGGGGACGGCGTGCAGCACCGTCAGACGGTCGAAGCTCGCCACCAGCCGCTCGAAATCGAGCGCCGGGCGCAGCCCGAAGAGGTGGACGCAGGCGCCGGCGAGGAGAGCGACGCCGACGTCGTAGACCGAAGCGTCGAAGGAGAACGACGCCAGGCAGGAAACCCGGTCGGCGGCGGTGAGCCCGAGGAAGCGCCGGCCGGCCTCCAGGGTGGCGAGCATGTTGCCGTGCTCCACCACCACCCCCTTGGGGTTGCCGGTGGTCCCCGAGGTGTAGATCACGTAGGCGGCATTGCACATCTCCGCTCGCGGCGCGAGCGGTTCCTCGGACAGCGTCTCATTCTCCAGCTCCGCCAGCCTCTCTGAGGTCAGCACCGGCGAGGTCCCGGAGTCTTCGATCAGATAGGCGAGCCGCGCCTCCGGCAGGCCCGGATCGAGCGGCACGTAGGCGCCCCCGGCCTTCCAGACGGCGAGGACCGCCACCAGCATCTCCGGCGAGCGCTCGACGCGGAGGCCGACCAGCGACTCCGGCCCGACGCTAAGGCCGCGCAGGGCGTGCGCCAGCCGGTTGGAACGCCGGTCGAGCTCGCCGTAGGTCAACGCGCGGTCCTCGAAGACCAGCGCCTCGGCCCCGGGCGCCCGCGCCGCGTGCGCCGCGACCCGCTCATGGAGCGGCGGCCCGGAGGCGGGCAGGGCGCCGCCCGCCCACTCCACCAGCAGCTGCTGGCGCTGCGGCCCGGTGAGCAGCGGCACGTCCCAGAGCGGCCGGCCCGGGTCCGAGACGAAGGCCGCCACCATCATCCGGAACTGCTCCTTCATCCGGTCCATGGTGGTGGCGTCGAACAGGTCGGTGTTGTGCTCCCACCAGCCGGCGAGGACCGGGCTCGACCGGCTCTCCCAGAACGACAACGTCATGTCGAACTGCGTGCGGTGGGCGTCGACCCAGTAGTTGCCGACCCCGAGGCCGGCCGACGGGTCGTCGCCGCCGAGCTGCTCGGCCATCTGCTGCGGGTTCAAGAGCAGCAGCACGACCTGGGTGAACGGCGTGCGCGACAGGTCGCGCCCCGGCCGCAGGGCCTCGACCAGCCGGGGGAAGGGGAGCTCCTCGTGGGCGTAGGCGCCGACCGCGGTCTCCTTGACGCGCCGCACCACCTCGAGCAGCGACGGGTTGCCCGTCAGGTCGGTGTAGAAGACCAGCTGGTTCAAGAAGAAGCCGAGGACCTCCTGCAGCTCGGGCTGGATGCGGTGGCCGCTGGGCGTGCCGACGATCAGCTTCTCCTCGCCGGTCAGCCGCGACAGGGTCGCCTTGAGCACGGCGAGCAGGACGGTGAACAGGGTCGCCCCCTCGCGCTGGGAGAGCTCGCGCAGCCCCTCGGAGTGCGCCGCCGACAGGGTCAGCGGGCTCCGCCTCCCCCACGGCGTCTGCGCCGCCGGCCGCGGCCGGTCGGTGGGCAGCGGCAACAGCTCGGGCGCGTCCGCCAGGCGCTCCTTCCACCAGGCGACCAGCCCCTCGGTCACCGCCGGGTCGCTCAGCCGTTCGCGCTGCCACTCGGCGTAGTCCGGGTACTGGACCGGCAGCTCGGGCAGCGGCGACGGCCGGCCTTCGAGGAACGCCTGGTAGAGGACGGTCAGCTCGGTGGTGAAGGAGTAGAACGACACCCAGTCGATGACGATGTGGTGGATGCAGGAGGGGAGGATGAAGTCGTCGTCGCCGAGCTGCATCAGGACGATGCGGAAGAGCGGCGGCCGGTCCATGGGGATGGCCGGCGTCACGACGCCGGTGGCGATGCGCTGCGCCTCGGCGTCGCGCGCCTCGTCGGGCAGCGCCCTCAAGTCGATGCAGGGGAGGGTGACCGGCAGCGTGGGCTCGATCACCTGCATCGGCGTGCCGTCGAGGACGGTGAACCAGGCGCGCAGGATCTCCTGGCGGCGCACCACCTCGTTCAACGCCCGGTCGAGCGCCGCCGGCTCGATCCGGCCGCTGAAACGCAGGGCGTTGTAGACGTTGAAGACCGGGCTCTCCGGGTCGAGCTGCTGGACGAACCAGACCCGCTCCTGGTCGACCGACAGCACGCACGGGCTCCGCCGGCGGCGCCTGGGGATGGTGAGCGCCGGGGGCGGCGGAGCCTGCTCCTTCTTCTTGAGCGCCAGCTCGAACAGGGCGCGCTGCGCCGGCGTCAGACTCGCCAGCCGCTCGGAAAGCCCGGCCGGCGCGCTCACAGGCTCGCCTCCGCCAGCTCCCGGGCCAGCTTCGCTTCGGCCTCGTCAGGCGACAGCGACTCGATCTCGCGCAGCAGCCTCTCCATCTCACTCTCCACCAGGGCTGCCGGGACCGCCGGAGTGGGCCGGCCCGCCTCGACGCGCGCGGCCAGCTCGGCCACGGTCGGCGCCTCCAGCAGGCTCGCCATCGGCAGGTTGACGCTCAGCTCGCTCGAGATGCGGGTGACAATCTGGATGGCCAGCAGCGAGTTGCCGGCGAGATCGAAGAAGTTGTCGTGGACGCCGACCCGGTCGATGCCGAAGGACTGCTCCCAGACCGCGGCGATGGCCCGCTCCACCTCGCTGCCCGGCGGCTCGTAGTCGACCGGCAGGTCCGGACGCGGGTGCGCCGTGCCGGCCATACTGGCATCCGGAGCGGCCGGCGCGAACGCCGGAGTCCCCAGGCCGCCGAGCTGCGCCGTCACCGCCGCCAGATCCTGGGTCGAGACCACGACCTGCGGGTGCGGCGCGGCCAGAACCCGGTCGAAGACCTCGGTCATCTCGCGCGCGCCGATGCCGAAGCGGTCGAGCGCCAGCCGCAGCTGCGCGGCGAGCGCCGGATCGGTCGCGGTCACCAGCTGCCAGCGGAAGAAACCCCAGTCGATCGTCCTTACGATGGCGCTCCGGGATTGGGCGAAGACGTCGAGGAACGATGAGGCGGCGCAGGTGTCGACCTGGCCGAAGC
>JBKKAU010000724.1:0-1174 GCA_046714475.1 Thermoanaerobaculia bacterium | reverse complement strand
GGCGCGCGAGGCGGAGCTGCGCCGGCTCGTCGCCGCCGAGGCCCTCCGGCCGTTCGACCTCGCCCGCGGGCCGCTGCTGCGCGCCGCCCTGGTCCGGCTGGCGACCGTGGAGCACGTGGGGCTCCTGACCATGCACCACATCGTCTCGGACGGCTGGTCGACCGGGGTGCTGGTGCGCGAGCTCGGATCCCTCTACAGCGCCCTGGCGGCAGGCCATCGCTCCTCCCCCCTGCCGGAGCCCCCCGTCCAGTACGCCGATTTCGCGGTCTGGCGGCGGCAGTGGCTCCAGGGCGAGGTGCTCGAATCCCACCTGGGCTGGTGGCGGCGCCAGCTCGAAGGGGCGCCGCCGCGGCTCGAGCTGCGGGGCGACCGGCCGCGGCCCGAAGCCCAGACCTTCCGTGGCGCCACCCGGAGCCGCCTGCTGCCGGCCGCGACCGCGGACGCCGTCAAGGCGCTCGCCCGGTCCGAGGGCGTGACCCTGTTCATGGCGATGTTCGCCGCGGGCGCCGTCCTCCTGGGATGGGCCGGCGGCACGGACGACCTGGTGGTGGGGACCGACGTGGCGGGCCGCGACCGCGGCGAGACCGAGGGCCTGATCGGTTTCTTCATCAACCAGCTCGCCCTGCGCGCCCGGCTGACCGGCGACCCCACCTTCCGCGAGCTGCTCGGCCGGGTGCGGGAGGCGGCGCTGGGGGCCTATGCCCACCAGGACCTGCCGTTCGACAAGCTGGTCGAGGCCCTGAACCCGGAGCGCAGCCGCCAGCATTCGCCGCTGTTCCAGGTCAAGGTCAACCTGCACAACATGCCGCCGCCCGTCCTCGAGCTGCCGGGCCTGACGCTGGCGCCGCTCGCGGCGCCGCGCGAGACGTCGCAGTTCGACTGGATCCTGAACCTCGGCGAGACCGATCAGGGTTTCGGCGCCTGGGTGGAGTACAGCACCGACCTGTTCGACGCGGCGACCGTGGACCGCATGCTGGGGGACTATGAGGCGCTGCTGGCCGCCGCGGCCGAGCGGCCCGCCGCGCGGGCGAGCGACCTGATCGAGGTGATCGAAGCGGCCGACGAGCGCCAGCGCGCGGCGGCGGTGGCCGAGCGGCAGCAGGCCCGGCGCCAGAGCCTCAAGATGGCCCGGCGGCAGGCCGTCGAAGCCTCCGCGGCGGGGGAGGGGGCGCCG
>JBKKAU010000723.1:0-7938 GCA_046714475.1 Thermoanaerobaculia bacterium | reverse complement strand
GCGGGGGGGGCGCTTTTACCCGCGCCCATACAATCGGGTTGAAATTCTGTGTCGGGGGGGGGCTTCCCCCGGCCCGGGAGGGGACGAGCCCCTCCCCTACATAGAAAACCGCTTCAATGACAGCGTTGCCCTACCCGTGGCCTTGGGCATGGGTGTAGGGCGCAATTCATTGCGTCCTCTCTCAGCCGCCGTAGAAGTCCCGCACGCCCTCGACCACCCGCCCGGCCTCCTCGTCCGTCATCTCGGGGAAGACGGGGAGGCAGAGCACCTCTTCGCCCGCGGCGGTGGCGACCGGGAGGTCGTCCGCCGCGATATCGACCAGCCCGGCGAGCGCCGGCTGGCGGTGGAGCGGCGAGGGGTAGTGCACCGACGAGGCGATGCCGCGCTCCTTGAGGTGCTCCATCAAGGCGTCCCGGCGGGCGGTGCGGACGGTCATCTGGTGATAGACCGGCTCGGTGTCCGGAGCGTCGGGGATGAGCCTCAGGTCCCCGAGGCCGGCGAACCCCTCGCGATAGCGCGCCGCGATCTCCCGCCGGCGGGCGTTGTCGCCGTCGAGCAGCGGCAGCCGGCAGTTGAGCACCGCGGCCTGCAGGCTGTCGAGGCGGCTGTTCACTCCGACCAGGGCGTGGTGGTAGCGCGCGGTCTGCCCGTGGTTGGCGAGCAGGTGGACGCGTTGGACCAGCTCGCGGTCGTTGCCGGTCACCGCTCCGCCGTCCCCGAAACAGCCCAGGTTCTTGGTGGGGTAGAAGCTCCATGCCGCGAGCCGCCCGAAGCCGCCGACCCGCCGCCCCCGCCAGCGGGCGCCCTGCGCCTGCGCCGCGTCCTCGACCAGCCAGAGGCCGCGCCGCCGGCAGAGGGCGAGCACGCCGTCGACGTCGAACGGCCGGCCGTAGAGGTGGACGCCGATCACCCCCACCGTGCGGCCGGTGACCCGCGCCGCGGCATCCGCGGGGTCGAGGTTCAGGGTCTCGGGGTCGACGTCGGCGAAGACCGGCCGGCCCCCCAGCCAGGCGACCGCCTCGGCGGTGGCGAAGAAGCTGTAGGCGGGGACGATCACCTCGTCGCCCGGTTCGAGCCCGAGGGCGCGCAGGGCGAGGACCAGCGCGTCGGTGCCGTTGGCGAGACCGGCGCAGGCCTCGACCTCCAGATAGGCGGCAAAGGCCTGCTCGAACTCCCGCACCTCGGGGCCGAGCACGAAGGCCCCCGAGTCGAGGATCCGGCCCCAGCGCTCTTCCAGGGCGGGGGCGATGCGGCGGCGGATACGGCCGAGGTCGAGGACGGGGATGGGCGATGAGGTCATCGGTGTCATCGAGAGCGCTCTCTCCGGCGCGGCATTGTATCCTCTCCCTCCATGTTTGCCCGCCTGCGCTTCTATTGGGTCGTCGCCGCCTGCGGCGCCGTGCTGATGGCCTTGGAGATCCTGTCGAGCCGCATCCTGGCGCCGCACTTCGGCAACAGCGTCTACGTCTGGGGCTCGATCATCAGCGTCTTCCTGGCCGCGCTGTCGCTCGGCTACCTCTGGGGCGGGCGCCTCGCCGACCGCCAGCCGACCCTGGCGGGGTTGGGCCGCATGGTCGCCTTCGCGGCGCTCGTCCAGGGCCTGCTGCTGCTCGCCGGCCTGCGTCTGGCGGCGGCGCTGGCGGCCTGGACCGGCAACTGGCCGGCCGGGCCTCTGCTCGCCGCGACGGTCCTATTCGGCCCGCCGAGCATCCTGCTCGCCACCGTCTCGCCCTGGGCCGTGCGCCTGGCGGCCCGCGACCTCGGCCGCCTCGGCAACACGGCGGGCAAGCTCTACGCCCTGTCGACCCTCGGCAGCCTGGCGGGGACCCTCGCCGCCACCTTCCTGCTCATCCCGTTCCTGGAGCTGCGCCCGATCATGGCCCTGCTGACCGGGGCCACGGCGGTCACCGCCCTCATCGCCATGGCGGGGGCATTGCGCGCCCAGGCGCCGGCGGCGCTGCTCTGCGCGGGGCTGATCGTACTCGCCGCCTCCGGCGGGGCTTTCGCCTCCAAGCCGGCCGGGAGCCTCGTCTACGAGCGGGCCACCCCGTACCAGACGCTCCAGGTCCACGACCGGGCCGGTGTGCGTTATCTGGAGAGCGACCGGGTGCGGCAGGCGGCGGTCGACCTGGCGACCGGCGAGCCGGCGCTGCCCTACCCGCGCTATGCCGCCGCCGCCCTGGCGCTCCGGCCGGAGATGGACCGCATGCTGGTGCTCGGCCTGGGCGGCGGCAGCGTCGGCATGTACCTGCGGCGGCGCCTGCCCGCCCTGGCGGTCGACTATGTAGATATCGATCCCGCCGTGCCCCAGGTCGCCCGCCGCTATCTCCGCTTCGAGGAGGGGCCGCGCGACCGCGTCCACGTCGCCGACGCCCGCCGCTTCCTCCAGGGTTCGGCGGAGCGGTGGGACCTGATCTACTGCGACACCTACATCGGCCTGAGCGTGCCGTTCCACCTCACCACGGTGCAGTTCCTGGACGAGGTGAAGCGCCACCTGGAGCCGGGGGGAGTCTTCGGCCTCAACCTGGCGGCGGGCCTGGAGGACGCCTTTTCGCGCGCCATCTACCGGACGGTGCGGGAGCGTTTCGCGTCCGCCTACGTCTTCCGGGTCGCCGGCCGGTCCAACGTTCTGGTCCTGGCGGGCGACGCCCCCGCCCTGGACCCCGGGACGTTGCGTGAGCGCGCCCGCGGGCTCGACCGCCGGCTGCGGTTCGAGCCGTCGGTCGCGGCCATCGTTTCACGCCGGATCGACGTCGAGCTCCGCGCGGACGAGGTCCCGGTCCTCACCGACGAGTACGCGCCGGTGGATCGTTTGATCCGGTTGGGGGAACGATAGGTAGCGCTCAAGGAGAATTCGTCGCGCCTTCCGGGTGTTATACTCGAAGCCGGAGATGTCTTCCGGCTGAAAGGAAGTGTCCGATGGCCCTCCTTGATTCGCCGTCGCCGGAGCCGGTCGCAGCCCGCCGCCGGCCCGTCGACAGCTCCGAGGTCGCCGCCCTGTTCGGGCTGGACGAGCGCCGCACCCGGTTCGAGCTGTGGCACCAGAAGGCCGGCAACATCGCCGAGCCGGAGCTCCCGGACGACGAGCGCGTCTTCCGGACGGCGCTGGAGCCGGCCATCGCCCAGGGTGTGGCCGAGCTCAAGGGCTGGAAGATCCGCAAGGTCCGCCGCTCCATCGAGCACCCGACCGTGCCCGGTATGGGGGCTAGTGTCGACTTCGAGATCTTCGGCCATACGCGAGGCGCGGCCCCGCTGGAGATCCAGAACGTCGACTCGCTGGCGGCGCGGGACTGGCCGGACGGCCTGCCGCCGCTGCGCTTCGAGCTGCAGGCGCAGCACCTGCTCGCCTGTCTGCCGAACCGTTCCTGGGCGGCGCTCGGCGTCCTGATCGGCGGCAACAGCCCCCGGGTCTTCGAGTACGACCGCCACCCGGGCCTGATCGCCAAGATCGAGCGGACGGTGGCCGAGTTCTGGCGCTCCATCGAAGAGAACCGGCCGCCGCAGCCGGCGCTCGAGCGCGACCTGGCGACGCTCGAGACCCTCTACAGTCATGTCCGCCCCGGGACGGTCCAGGACCTGCGGGGCCACCACCGGCTGGAGGCGCTCTGCGCCGAGTACGAGAGCGCCCGCCGCGACGAGACCGCCGCCGAGAAGCGCAAGCGGGAGGCCAAGACCGGGATCCTCGCCATCATCCGCGACACCGAGACCGTCTTCTGCGAAGGGTTCAAGGTCCTGGCCCCGGAGCGCCAGGGCGGCGAGGTGTCCTATCACCGCAAGCCCTACCGCGACTTCCGGGTCTTCCGCCGCGGCGGCAAGGAGGACAAAGAGGAGCCGGCATGACTGTCCTTGGCCTAAGGCGGCGGTTATGAGTCGGCGGGGTCTGCCCCAGGCTCGAAGAACTTGTCGAAGCCTTTTTTCTTGAGCCCCTCTTTCAGTCTGTTATCTCCTGTCCAGAGGAGCCCGTCCAGCTCCAGCACGATGGCGACGTGCGGAGTATCCGTCTCGTCGACGTCTCTGCACAGCTCATGAGCAGCCGTGCGGTTCGCAGGGGAGACCAGGTCTTCCTTGAAGAACTCCAATGCGCGCGCGATCCTGTAGAAAAGAGTGTCGACTTCGCTCTCCTCCAGAAGGCTCAGCTTGACGATCTTCTGCCTGTGCTTGAAGAGCTCGGCCAGAGCAAGCTCGCTCACGTAGAAGCGATGAGCCGATGTAAGGAGCGTCTCTACAAAGCGGGATTTCTCACGGAGCAGGGCTGAGAAGAGAATGTTCGTATCGACGACGATCGGTCGCTGCACTCACGCCCCCGTGTATTTCTGCTTGACCTGCTCCCACACCGTGCGATCGATCTCATCGGCGAGCTCGGAGGCATCCTCCCGGGTCATCTGGCTACGGGACCTGATCGACTCCATCTCCAGATAGTCCAGAACCCTCGAAAGGGCGTTCTGGTCGACGAGCCTGCTGTCGAACCGGATTACGATCTGATCCTGCTCGTTCGCTACTTCGTAGGCCTTGCTCATGGGATCCTCCTCGTCTCGGCATCAGGGGATTGTACCGCCACCGCCCGCAACCGATACCGGGTCCACGGCGTCTCGTAGACGATGATCTCGTCGCCGCCCATGGTGATGTTGCCGGGGATGCTCAGGGTGTAGACCGGCCGGTAGCCCGGCTGGCGGACGAGGCCGGGGACCCAGGTGGGGAAGACCACCAGGTAGTCGGGCTGCCGCCGCGCCACGGCGTCGACGAGCGCTTGGTCCCAGGTGGCGCCGGCGCGGACGGCGTCGCGCATCTCGCGGCGCAGCTCCGGCGACGCGATCCCCACCAGGTCGACGATGCGGTTGGGGAGGAGGTATTTGATCGCCCCGATGTCGTTGACCGCGAGCACCGCCTCGGGGGGCAGGCGCGGCGCCAGCCAGCGCGCGATCCGCACGTCGCTGTCCTGGACGTTGCGGACGTTCTGCGCGTAGCGCCCCGCCCCCTGGACCAGGGTGGAGGCGGTCGGCCAGAGGATCAATGCCACGAGCAGCGCGCCTACCAGCAGCCGCGGCAGCCGGGCCCTGCCGGCGGCCAGCCGCGGTCCCAGGACCCGCGCCGCCCGCTCCAGCCCCAGGACGCCCAGCACCACCAGCACGGGGAAGAGCGGGAAGTAGTAGCGGCCGAAGTTCCCCAGGATCGCCCCCCGTCCCGGCTTGCTGATCAACGAGTAGGCGAGCGGCAGGCCGAGCAGCCAGAGCGCCGGCAGGAGCCCGCGGTCGCGCCGCGTGCCGAGCCGCTCGACGAGCGCCACGACCCCCGCTCCGGCGGCCAGCGTCATCCAGGGCTGGGGACGGAAGAGGATGCCGAGCACGTTGTAGACGTACTGGAGGTCGGGCAGCAGGCGGCGGACGTCGTCCCCGCCCTTGGCCGCGAAGGTGGTGGGGAGGAACGAGCCGCCGGCCCAGCGGTAGAAGAGCAGCGTCCCGGCGAGCGCGCAGACGGCCAGGACGGCGCCGGCGGCCAGGGAACGCCAAGACGGCTTCCGCCAGACCAGAGCGATGTCGCCGTCAGCGCCGTCAGCGCCCTCTTCACGGCCGAACGTCAGGCAGCGGTCGGCGAAGGCGAGGACGAGCAGCAGCAGCCCTTCCGGCCGCGCCAGGGCCGACACCGCCAGCAGCGCCGCCGACAGCGGCGGACGCGCCGGGTCCGCGCGCTCGCGCAGGTGGAGCAGCATGCCCCAGAGCGACAGCAGCACGAACAGCGGCACCTCCATCCCCGACAGGGCCGACCAGACCTGCCAGCCGGTGCCCAGGGCGAGGCCGGCGGCGAGCGCCGCGAGGCCGCGGGAGAGGTCCAACTCGCGCGCCAGGCGCCAGGTGGCGTCGATGCCGGCGAGATAGAGGACGACCCCCAGCAGCTTGGTCCAGACGACGACGCTCCCCGGCAGCGGGAAGAGCAGGGCGAGCAGCGCGGTCCACAGCGGCGCGGTCGAGCCGGTCACCAGCTCTCCCGGGTTGTAGGAGAGGCCGCGCCCCTCGGCCAGGTTGCGCGCGAACTGGAGATGGATCCAGCTGTCGTCCAAAGGAAAACCGAGGTCGCCGGCGAGCAGCCAGGCCTCGGTGGCGAAGTAGAGGAGGCAGGCCAGGGCGCCGGCGAGCAGCAGCCAGGCCGGGGTCCTCCCCGCGCGCGGGGCCGCGCCGGCGGCGGGGCGGGTCACGGATTTCGGTTCCATGGAGAGCGCCAAGCATACACAAGAGGGCTGCGGGCGTTTATGATCCGCCGCGTGCAACGCACTTGGATGGACCGCCGCCGGCGTCAGGTCGCCCGCTTGGCCCTCTATGGCAGCCTGCTGCTCGTCGGCGGGCTCGCCTGGGTCCTGGTGTCCTTCCTCGGCCGGACGGCGCGGCTGCAGGCGGGCGAGGGGGACTGGTACGGCAAGGACTTCGCCTCCCTGCCCGAGGTCCGGCTGCTGCAGCAGTACGTGCGGATCGACACCAGCGAGACCACCGGCGACGAAGTGGCCGGCGCGCGGTTCCTCGCCGCCCGGCTCGAGGCGGCCGGCATCCCGGCGCGCGTCGAGGTGCTGGGGGAGAAGCGCGCCAACGTCTACGGGTTCCTGAAAGGCGAGGACCCCCGGCCGCTGGTCCTCCACCACCACATCGACGTCCAGCCGGCCGACCCCAAGGAGTGGATCCATCCTCCCTATGAAGCCCGGATCGATCCGCCGTGGATCTACGGCCGCGGCGTCTTCGACATGAAGAGCATCGCCATCGCCCAGCTCATGGCGGTCCTCGACCTCAAGAAGAGCGGCGCGCCGCTCAAGCGCTCGGTCCTCTTCCTGGGCACCAGCGGCGAGGAGCGCGGCAGCCACCTGGGAGCGCTCTGGCTGGTGCGCCAGCACCCCGAGATGGTCCGCAATTTCTGGGCGGTGCTGACCGAGGGCGGGGTGCTCGAGGCCCGCGCCCGCAACGACATCAAGTGGTGGGGCGTGGAGTTCGCGCAGAAGCGCTTCTTCGACATGACCGTCTGCAGCGGCGACCGCGAGCAGCTCGCGAGAGTGTACAAGGACCTGATGGAGTGGCGGAGCTTCGTCACGGTCGCAGACCTGCGGCTGACCGGCGAGGCGCGTACCCTGTTCGCGGCCTACGGCCCGACGCGCGACGACGCGGAGCTGCGGCGGCTCCTCGCCGCGCCGGAGAGGCTGGTGACCGACCTGGCGGCATTCCGCAAGCTGCCTCTCTACCTGCAGTCGATGCTGCGCAACGAGCCGATGCCGTTCCCGGTCGAGGCGGCGCCCGGCGGCGGCTTCCGGATGGTCGTCAAGCTCCACCTGCTGCCGGGCCAGGAGCTCGACGACGCGGTGATCGAGCGCCTGGTGCCGTCCTGGATGACCGCCGGCCTGCCCAGGACGGTCGAGCGGTCGCCGATCGCCCTTCACGGCAGCCCGGTCGACCACCCGGCGTTGCGGGAGACGATGGCGGTCATGCGGGAGCACTATCCGGAGGCGGCGGTCGGGGCCTATTTCCTGCCCTGGAGCGCCACCGACTCCCGCTTCTTCCGCTCTCTGGGGGTACCGTCCTACGGCTTTTCGCCTTTCCTCATCATGAGCACCGACACCCTGTCGGTCGACGAGGAGAACGAGCGGCTCGGTCTGCCGGGCTACGTCGAAGGGGTCGGGATCTACCGCGAGCTGGTCCGCCGCCTGGTAACCGGCAGCCGCTGACACTCCGTGGCAGAAAACCGCGGGGCGCGGTGCCAAAAAGTGTCTGCCACAAAATTCAACTCACAGAAAACAAAAGGCTTCGCCCTGCGGGAATAGCTGGCATCGAGTCTGCTTTATCAGGAAAGCGAGACGCCCGCGGATGTTCCCCGGGCCAGATCCGCAGAGATTTTCAGGGGGAGGAACCCACATGTTGAAGATGAAGAGAAACCGGCAGAAGGGCTTTACGCTGATCGAGCTGCTGA
>JBKKAU010000722.1:0-3831 GCA_046714475.1 Thermoanaerobaculia bacterium | reverse complement strand
GGCCATGTACCTCACCAAGTTCGCCAGCAAGGTCACGGTCATCCACCGCCGCCATGAGCTGCGCGCCTCCCGGATCATGCAGGACCGCGCCTTCGCCAACGCGAAGATCGCCTGGATCTGGAACACGGTGGTCACCGACATCGTGGGCACCCAGCAGGGCGGCGTCACCGCGGTCAAGCTCCACAACAAGAAGACCGGCCTCGACAGCGAGTACCCCGCTCAGGGGGTCTTCTTCGCCATCGGCCACAAGCCCAACACCGAGATCTTCAAAGGCAAGCTCGAGATGAACGATATCGGCTACATCCAGGTGCGCGAGCCGAGCACCAAGACCAACGTTCCGGGGGTGTTCGCCTGCGGCGACGCCTCGGACCCCGTCTACCGGCAGGCGATCACCGCCGCCGGCACCGGCTGCCGCGCGGCCATGGATGCCGAGCACTGGCTGCAGGAGCTGCACGACTGATGGCGAAACCGACGACTCTGGGAGCCCTCAAGGCCTCCGGCTACCGGCCGCGGTCGGTCAAGCAGGAGATCCGCGACAACCTGCGCGAGCGTTTGAAGGCCGGCGGCCCGCTCTTCCCCGGCATCCTGGGCTACGACCGCACCGTCATCCCGGCCGTGATCAACGCCCTGCTCGCCGGCCACGACTTCATCCTCCTCGGCCTGCGCGGCCAGGCCAAGACCCGCATCCTGCGCTCGCTCGTCACCCTGATGGATGAGGAGGTGCCGGTGCTCGCCGGCAGCGAATTGAACGACGATCCGCTCGCCCCCATCTCGGTGCCGGGCCAGCGCCTGATCACCGAAGCCGGCGACGACGCGCCGGTCGCCTGGATGCCGCGCGAGGAGCGCTACAACGAGAAGCTCGCGACCCCCGACGTGTCGATCGCCGATCTGCTGGGCGACATCGACCCGATCAAGGCGGCGACCCGCAAGCTCACCTTCGCCGACCCCGAGGTGATTCACTTCGGCATCGTGCCGCGCACCAACCGCGGCATCTTCGCGATCAACGAGCTGCCGGACCTGTCGCCGCGCATCCAGGTCGGCCTCTTCAACATCCTGGAAGAGCGCGACCTGCAGATCCGCGGCTTCCCCGTCCGCATCCCGCTCGACCTCCTGCTGGTCTTCTCGGCCAACCCGGAGGACTACACCAACCGCGGCACCATCATCACGCCGCTCAAGGACCGCATCTCGTCGCAGATCCTCACCCACTACCCGCCCGACGCCAGGATCGCGGTCGACATCACCCGCCAGGAGGCCTGGACGGAGCGCGACGTGCCGAACGTCGTCATCCCCGAGGACGTGCGGCTGCTGATCGAGGAGATCAGCTTCGTCGCCCGCGACAGCGACCTGGTCGACCAGTCCTCGGGCGTCAGCGCGCGCGTCGGCATCTCGGCCCTGGAGCTCTTGGTCTCCAACCTGGAACGGCGGGCCCTGGCCACCGGCGACGCGACGGTCTACCCGCGGCTTTCCGACCTCCACATGCTGCTGCCGGCGATCACCGGCAAGGTCGAGATGGTCTACGAGGGCGAGCAGCAGGGGGCCGAGGTGGTGGCGCGGCGGCTGATCGGGCAGGCGGTCAGGAAGGTCTTCGACGAGCGCTTCCCCGAGGTGGGCAAGGAGGCCGGCAGCGGCGGCGAGGACGACAAGGGTCCGTACGCCAGGATGCTGCGCTGGTTCGCCGACGGCAACTCCGTCACCCTCTCCGACGAGCAGCCGTTCGCCGAGTACCAGGACGAGCTGTTCCGCGTCCCCGGGCTCAAGGAGCTGGTCGCCAAGCAGGGCCGCACGCCCGAGGAGCGGGCGCTCGCCGCCGAGATGGTGCTCGACGGGCTGCACCAGCATCTGAAGCTGGCGCGCCAGGACCTGGACAGCCAGGTCAGCTACAAGGAGATGGTCAAGTTCCAGCTCTTGAAGCCGCGCCGCGTCGGCGGCGGCCGGGACCGCGACCGGGGCGACGTCAACTGACATGCGCCACCAGTACCTCTACCTCGACCCCGCGCTGATCCAGGCGATCCTCGCCGGGCTCGCCCTGTTGCGGCTGTTCAACCAGCTCGTGCTGGCGACGGGCGGCGACGTCGAGGAGGCCATGGAGTGGATGCGCTACCTGCAACAACAGGGGCACCTGCCCGAGGAGATCGACCTCGAGCAGTTCTTCGCCAGCCTGGAGGAGCAACAGCTGGTCGAGCGCGACGGCCAGGGGGGCGTCCAGCTGACCACCGGCGGCGAGCGCCGCATCCGCAAGAGCGCCTTCGAGGAGATCTTCTCGAGCCTCGGGCGCTCCGGCCCCGGCTACCACCCGATCCGCTCCGCGGGCGAAGGCATCGAGCGCCTGCCCGAGACCCGGCCCTACAAGTTCGGCGACGAGATCCACCTCCTGGACTCCGCCCGCTCGCTCCAGAACGCCATGCGGCGGACCGACGGCGAGCTCCTGCTCGCCGAGGAGGACCTGGAGGTCTACGAGACCGAGCACCTGACCTCGTGCGCCACCGTCGTGGCGATCGACATCAGCCACTCGATGATCCTCTACGGCGAGGACCGGATCACGCCGGCCAAGACGGTCGCCCTGGCGCTCACCGAGCTGATCACCACCAAGTACCCCAAGGACCACCTCGACGTGATCCTCTTCGGCGACCGCGCCGAGCAGGTCTTCCTGTCGGAGATCCCCTACATCCAGGCCGGGCCGTTCCACACCAACACGCGCGAGGCGCTGCAACTGGCGCGCGGTCTGCTCTCGCGGCAGAAGCAGCCCAACAAGCAGATCTTCCTGATCACCGACGGCAAGCCTTCGGCGATCACCGTGAACGGACACATCTACAAAAACCCGTTCGGCCTCGACATGAAGATCGTCAACCTGACGCTGGAAGAGGCCGACCTCTGCCGGCGCCAGAAGGTGGTGGTCACCACGTTCATGCTGGCGACCGACCCGATGCTGACCCAATTCGTCGAGAAGTTGACCAAGATCAACCGCGGCCGGGCCTACTTCGCCTCGCCGTACAACCTCGGCGAGTTCATCCTGGCCGACTACATCCGCAACCGCCGGCGTCGGATACGATAGGAAGCACCTACCTCGGGGAGGAAGCCATGCTTCGACGGTGTCTGGGGTTGACGTTGGTTGCGGGAGCGCTGCTCGCCGGCTGCGGGGACGCCGGCGAGGAGGGGACGGCCGACGCGGCGGCGCCGCAGATCGACGCCTGCACCCTGTTCACGCCGCAGGACGCCGAGGCCGCGGCGGGGACCTCGCTCTCCGGTTACCTGAGCAGCACGCTGGAAGACACCAGCGGCGGCCGCGACCCGCTCCACTGCACCTACAGCGCCGGCCCCTCCTACGCGCCGCTGGTGCTCAGCCTGCAGATCCGCCCGGCGAAGTCCGAGAAACGGGCCCGGCGGCAGCTCGAAGCCAACAAGGAGTCGCTCGATACCCTCTCCCGGGGCCAGATCCAGGACGTCCAGGGGATCGGGGACGCGGCCTTCTGGGCCGGCGGGAACCTGAAGCAGCTCCACGTGCTCGAAGGCCGCAACGTCCTGGTCATCACCCTCCAGGCCGGCGCCAACCCGCTCGAAGCGTCGAAGCGGGTGGCGACTCAGGCGCTGGCGCGGATGTAGCTCAGGGTGAGGCAGTAAGGCTCGACCACGCGGTCGACCATCGCGTCTCAGTCAGACTGGACGGCGGCACGAATGAGGCTGCTGAGTTCCTCGACCGGGTTACCGGGCCCGCAACACCCGCCCGAGTTCACGAGTGGGCCAGCGGGAGGCGCGCACCGCGTCCCGCGGTGCTTGATTCAAACGCCGCTTCTGCGAGGAAGCGGTTCAACACCTCGGCGAGCCCTCTCACAT
>JBKKAU010000721.1:0-1320 GCA_046714475.1 Thermoanaerobaculia bacterium | reverse complement strand
CGACCTCTCCTGCGACATGAAGGAGCTGCCGGAGGGCGTGCGCGTCTCCTGGCGCTACAAGCAGGACCTGTTCGACGCCACGACCATCGCGCGGCTCGCCTCCCACTACGAGACGGCGCTACGCGGCATCGCCGCCGACCCCGACCTGCGCCTCTCGGAGTTGCCGCTGCTCGGCGAAGGCGAGCGGGCGCAGCTGCTCGTCGAGTGGAGCGACACGGACAAGCCCTGCCCGCAACAGCCCATGGTCCACGAGCTGGTGGCGTTCCAGGCGGCGCAACGGCCGCGGGCCACGGCGATCGCCGGTCCCCTGGGCAGGCTCACCTATGGCGAGCTGGAGGCCCGCGCCAACCGCTTGGCCTGGCACCTCCGGTCGCTCGGCGTCGGCCCGGAGGTGCGGGTGGCGGTCTGCACCGACCGGTCGCTCGACCGGGTGGTCGGCATCCTCGGCGCGGTCAAGGCCGGCGCCGCCTACGTATCGCTCGATCCGGACTATCCGCGGGAGCGTCTGGCCTACCTGCTCGACGACGCCGGCGCGCCGGTCCTGTTGACCGAGAGCCGTTTCCTCGACCGCCTGCCCGAGTCCGCGGCGCGCGTGCTCTGTCTCGACGACATGGCCGGCCTCCAGGGGCACGAGAGCGCGCCGCCGCCGAGCGGCGTGACGCCGGACAACATCGCCTACGTGGTCTACACCTCGGGCTCGACGGGCAAGCCCAAGGGGGTCGAGATCCCGCACGCCGGGCTGATGAACCTGGCGCGCTGGCACCAGGACCTCTACGGCGTAACGGCCGACGACCGCGGCACCCAGGTGGCGAGCCCGGCCTTCGACGCGTCGATCTGGGAGCTCTGGCCCTACCTGACGGCGGGCGCCAGCCTGCATATCCCCGACGAGGAGACGCGCCTGTCGGCGGAGAAGATGATCCGGTGGTGGGCCGGGGAGCGGATCACCCTGGCCTACCTGATGACGCCGCTCGCCGAGGGGGTGCTGGAGGCCGGAATCCCGGAGGGGCTGGACCTCCCGACCCGGGCGCTGATCATCGGCGGCGACCGCCTGCGCCGCCGTCCGGCGCCGGGCACGCCGTTCCGGCTGATGAACCACTACGGCCCGGCCGAGTACACGGTCACCTCGACGGTGATCGAGGTGCCGCCGTCGGCCGAGCGCGACGGCGAGGTTTTGCCGACCATCGGCCGCGCCGTCGACAACACGCGCATCCACGTGCTCGACGCCCACCTCGAGCCGGTGCCGGCCGGCGTGCCGGGCGAGCTGTACGTCGGCGGCGTCGGCCTGGCGCGCGGCTACGCGGGCCGGCCGGACCTGACGGC
>JBKKAU010000720.1:0-8813 GCA_046714475.1 Thermoanaerobaculia bacterium | reverse complement strand
CTCACCTTCCTCTCCGGCTCCTTCCGCCGCCTGCGCAACCAGCTCGAAGGCCTGCTGATCGGCTTCTCGCCGGTCCCCGGGCAGGCGCACAACCTCGACGACCTGTTCTCCTTCTTCGAGATCGAGCCGGAGATCGTCTCGCCGGAGAACCCGCGGCCGTTCCCGAAGCCGGTCCGCCAGGGCTTCACCTTCGAGGACGTCGGCTTCCGCTACCCCGGCGCCGGGCGCTGGGCGGTGCGCCACCTCACCTTCACCCTGCGCGCCGGCGAGGTCCTCGCCCTGGTCGGCGAGAACGGCGCCGGCAAGACCACCCTGGTCAAGCTGCTGGCGCGCCTCTACGACCCCGACGAGGGGCGCATCCTGCTCGACGGCCACGACCTGCGCCAGTACGACCTCGAAGAGCTGCGCGCCAACATCGGCGTCATCTTCCAGGACTTCGTGCGCTACCACCTCACCGCCGCCGAGAACATCGCCGTCGGCCGCATCGAGGCCGGCGGCGACCCCGCGCGCATCGTCGCCGCCGCCGAGCGCAGCCTGGCCGACGAGGTGATCGAGAAGCTCCCGGAGGGGTACGACCAGATCATCGGCAAGCGCTTCCGGACCGGGGTCGACCTCTCCGGCGGCGAGTGGCAGAAGATCGCCATCGCCCGCGCCTACATGCGGGACGCCCAGCTGCTGATCCTCGACGAGCCGACCGCGGCGCTCGACGCCCGCGCCGAGTTCGGAGTGTTCCAGCGCTTCAAGGAGCTGAGCGAGGGCAAGACCGCCGTGCTGATCTCGCACCGCTTCTCCAGCGTGCGCATGGCCGACCGCATCCTGGTCCTCGCCGAGGGGCAGGTCGAGGCCATGGGCACCCACGAGGAGCTGCTGGCCCAGGGCGGACGCTACGCCGAGCTGTTCGAGCTGCAGGCGGCGGGGTATCGCTGAGCCGCTGAGCCGCCGTCAACAATATTCGTGACGGAACGCAGGGCAGGTCGTAGGCCCTTCCGGGCCGCCGCAGAACGCCTGGGGTCTCAAGTCGCAGTAGTCGCAACTGCAGGTGTTGAGCGCCTGGGCGGACGGCGACGTGAGGAAGACGCTGAGCAGCAAGGCGAAAGCGGCGACCAGCAACAGGACTCTCCGGCGCATGACTCCTCCTTGTAGGGTTGGACCTGCAAAAGTGAGAGCATAGACCAACTCTCGAGGTGACCCATGAGATATCTGCTGGCGCTCTGTCTGCTCGTTCTCCCCTCCCTCGCCTACGGCGAAGAGCCGGCGGTCTCGACCTTCTCCATCGTCGGGATCGATCCCGCGAACGGCGACCTGGGGATCGCGGTCGCGTCGCGCTACTTCTCGGTCGGGTCGGTGGTCCCCTGGGCGCACGCCGGGGCGGGGGCCGTCGCCACCCAGGCGAATGTCAACGTCGGCTACGGGCCCCAGGGGATCGACCTTCTCCGCCAGGGGCTCACCGCCAAGCAGGTGCTCGACAAGCTGCGCGCCGACGACACCTTCCCGGGCAAGGACGGCCGCCAGGTCGCGATCGTCGACGCCAAGGGCAACATCGCCGCCTACACCGGGCCGGAGTCCTCCCCCTGGGCCGGCGACCGGCAGGGCAGGACCTGGTCGGCGCAAGGCAACCTCCTGGTCGGGCCACAGGTCCTCGAAGCCATGGGCAAGGCCTTCGACGCCACCCAGGGAGAGCTGGCCGAGAAGCTTTATGCCGCCTTGAAGGCGGGGGACGACGCCGGCGGCGACGCGCGCGGCCGGCAGTCCGCCTCGCTGCTCGTGGCGCGCAAGCAGGGGGGCCGGAACACCAACAACGACCGCTACGTCTACATCAACGTCGACGACCACCCCCAGCCGATCCCCGAGCTGCGGCGGCTGCTCGACCTCAACCTCTTCTATCTGTACCTGGGCTCAGCCTTCCGTCTCCAGGACCAGGGCGACCCCAAGGGCGGTCTCGCGGCGGGGCGCAAGGCCGCCGGCTATGCGCCCCAGAACCCCGACAGCCACCTCTACCTCGGCCTCCTGGAGTACCTGAGCGGTAACAAGGAGACCGCCCTGGAGTCGTTCCGTAAAGCCCAGACGATGAATCCAGACTTCCGGAGCCAGTTCGAGAGGACCATCCAGGGGGACGCGGACCTCAAGGCTCTGCGGGAGGACAAGGAATTTCTGGCGAAGCTGTTCCCGCGCTGATTCAGCCCCCCTCTTGACCCGGCAGGTACAATAGCCTCCCTGCGTCCGGCATGGGCGCGTGCGAGAGGATTCCTTCCTATGAGCGACACCAGGTTTCCGGACGTCCCGGGGGGCTACCCGTTCCCGCAGCTCGAGCTCGAGGTGCTGGAGGAGTGGCGCGCCGGGCGCGTCTTCGAGCAGACGCTGGAGAAGCCCGCCCCGCGCGGCCACTTCGTCTTCTATGAAGGGCCGCCCACGGCCAACAACGTCCCCCACATCGGCCACGTGGTCACGCGGGTGGTCAAGGACCTGTTCCCGCGCTACCGCACCATGCAGGGCCACCGCGTGGCCCGCAAGGCGGGCTGGGACACCCACGGCTTGCCCGTCGAGATCGAGGTCGAAAAGCGCCTGGGCTTCTCCGGCAAGCAGCAGATCGAGGAGTACGGCATCGCCGAGTTCAACCGCGCCTGCCTCGAAAGCGTCCACACCTACGAGCGGCAGTGGCGCGCCATGACCGAGCGCATCGGCTACTGGATCGACCTCGACCACCCCTACTTCACCTATACCAACGACTACATCGAGTCGGTCTGGTGGGCGCTCGCCGAGCTCTGGAAGAAGGGGCTCCTCGCCGAAGGCTACAAGATCCAGCCCTACTGCGCCCGCTGCGGCACCACCCTCTCCAGCCACGAGGTGGCGCAGAACTACAAGGACGCCGACGACCCGTCCGTCTGGGTCCTGTTCCCGGTCCGCCCCGGCCAGGTCGTGGTGCCGATCGGCGGCGGCGAATGGACCGTCAGCGAGGGTCTCAAGCTGGTCGCCTGGACCACCACCCCATGGACCGTGCTCGCCCACGTCGGCCTCGCCGTCCACCCGGACATGGTCTACCGCGTCGTCCAGCACCCCGACCCGGAGCGCACCGGCGAGCAGCTCCTGTTCGGCGACGAGATCGAAAAGCCCGTGCCGCTGCTCGTCGAGCTCGAAGGGGAGCGGAAGCTGGTCGACCTGCGCGACCAGCCGGCGCTCGCCCGCTTCCGCGGCAAGGACCTCGAAGGGCTGCTCTATGACCGGCCGTTCCAGGTCCCCCCCGAGGCCGTCACCCCCGCTCCGGGCACCCCGGAGGTACTGCCGGAAGACACCCCCTCCAACGCGCCGTCCGACGAGCGCGGCTGGCAGGTGGTCCTCGGCGACTACGTGACCGCGAGCGAGGGCACCGGCCTCGTCCACACCGCGCCGGCTTTCGGCGAGGACGACTACAAGACCGGCCTGGCCTACGACCTGCCGCTGCTGCGCACGGTCCAGCCCGACGGCACGATCCGCGACCTGCCCGGCATCGAGCCGTTCGCCGGGATGTGGTTCAAGGACGCCGACCCCAAGATCACCCAGGACCTGAAACGACGCGGCCTGCTCCTCCACGGCGACCGCTACCGCCACAGCTATCCGTTCTGCTGGCGCTGCGACCGGCCGCTCCTCTACTACGCGGCCGAGAGCTGGTTCGTGAAGACGACACTCGAAAAGCAGGCGTTGATCGACAAGAACCAGGAGATCGACTGGCACCCCGAGCACGTCGGCGAGGGCCGCTTCGGCAACTGGCTGGAGAACGTGGTCGACTGGGCCCTGTCGCGCAAACGCTACTGGGGTACGCCTCTGCCCGCCTGGAAGTGCGACCGCTGCCCGCACGTCCACGTGATCGGCAGCTACGCCGAGCTGTTCCGGGCCAGCGGACGGGAGGCGCCGGCCGACCTCTACGATCCGGGGCAGTTCAACCCGCACCGGCCCTACATCGACGAGTTCACCTGGGGCTGCGCGAAGTGCGGCGAGGGGTCCATGCGCCGGGTCGAGGAGGTCATCGACGCCTGGTTCGACTCCGGCTCCATGCCCTTCGCCCAGCACCACTACATGGGCGAGCCGCTGCCGCAGTTCGACCCGGCGTCGGGGAAGGGCTTCCCCGCCGACTTCATCTCCGAGGCGGTCGACCAGACGCGCGGCTGGTTCTACACCCTGCACGCCCTGGGCGTGCTGCTCTTCGGCTCGGTCACCTACAAGACCTGCATCGTGCTCGGCCACATCAACGACGAGACCGGCCGCAAGATGTCGAAGCGCCTGGGCAACGTCGTCGAGCCGATGGCGGTGATCGCCGAGTCCGGGGCCGACGCGGTGCGCTGGTACTTCTGCGTCAACAACCCCGAGGTCCCGTCGCGCTTCTCGGCGCGGCTGGTGCGCGAGGCGGCGCAGAAACTCCTGCTGCCGCTCTGGAACGCCCTGTCGTTCTTCACCATCTACGCCAACCTCGACGGCTGGAGGCCGGGTCGCAAGGCCCTCCCCTTCGCGGATCGGCCGGCGCTCGACCGCTGGGTGCTGCTGCGTCTCGATCGATTGACCGAGGCGGTGACGGCCGGGCTCGACACCTACGACGTGACCGCGGCGGCGCGCGGCCTCGAGGAGCTCCTCGACGACCTCACCAACTGGTACATCCGCCGCAGCCGCAGCCGCTTCTGGGCCGGCAACGACGCGGCGGGCGGCGACGACAAGGAGAGCGCCTATCAGGCCCTCTACGAGGTGCTCACCACCCTGGCGCGGCTGATCGCGCCGTTCACCCCCTTCGTCGCCGAGGTGCTGCACCGCCACCTGGTGCGCAGCCAGGACGCCGGCGCGCCGGCCAGCGTCCATCTGGAGGCCTGGCCCGAGACGCCGGGCGACCGGCAGGACCAGCCTCTGGAGACCGGCATGGCCGCGGTCCAGCGCATCGTTCGGCTCGGGCACGCGGCGCGCAATCTCCACGGCTTGAAGACCCGGCAGCCGCTCGCCTCGGTCACCCTGGTGACCGCCGACGAGTCGCTCTCCGGCCTGGTGATGCCCTACGCCGACCTCCTGGAGGAGGAGCTCAACGTCAAGTCGATCCGCTGGGCGGCCGAGCGCGCCGAGTACGTGCACCACGAGGTGCGGCCGGTCTTCCCCAGGACCGGCCCCCGGTTCGGCAAGAAGATGCCCGAGGTCAAGAAGGCGCTGGAGGCGGCCGACGGCGACGCGCTGGCGTCCGACCTCGAGAAGACCGGCAAGCTCACGATCCAGCTCTCCGACGGTCCGGCCGAGCTGTCGCCCGAGGAGGTCGAGGTGCGGCTCGTCGAGCGCGAGGGCACCGCCACCCAGGGCGACCGCGAGCTGCTGGTGGCGCTCGATACACGCCTGACCCCGGAGCTGGTCGCCGAGGGCTGGGCGCGCGAGGTGGTCAACCGTATCCAGACCGCCCGCAAAGAGGAGAGCTTCGACTACGCCGACCGCATCCGGGTCCGCTACCGCGCTACCCCTGAGCTCGATGAGGCGATCGGCGCGCACCGCGACTGGATCGCCGGCGAGACCCTGGCGGTCGAGCTCGTTTCGGACCTGAACGACCTGGAGCCGAGCGCCCCGTTGCGCGAGGCGCCGGTGGAAGAGATGGACTTCGCCTTCACCCTGGAGCGGACCTGACGGTCCCCCCTTCCTTATTAGATAGAGAGAGCGGGAGAGAGCACCCATGGCCGGAATCTTCAAAGCCTACGACGTCCGCGGCGTCTACCCCAACGAGATCGACGAGGGGAAGGCGCGCCAGATCGGCCTCGCCTTCCAGCACGTGCTGGACGAGGAAGACCGCAGGCGCAGCAACACGGTCGTGGTGAGCCGCGACATGCGCTCCCACAGCCCGGGCCTGGCGACCGCCCTGATCGAGGGGCTGACGGCCGCGGGGCTGGACGTCCTCGACATCGGCCTCGCCACGACGCCGATGAACTACTTCGCGGTCGGCCACACCCAGGCCGCGGGCGGCGTGCAGGTCACCGCCAGCCACAACCCGGCCAAGTACAACGGCCTCAAGTTCAGCCGTCACGAGGCGCGGCCGGTCTCGGGCGACCACGGCATCGCCCTGATGGAGGCCAAGGTCGCGGCCGGCGACCTGCCGAAGGCCGGCCGTCCCGGCACCGTCCGCCAGGGGGAGGTCTTCGACGACTACCGGCGCCACGTCCTCTCCTTCCTCCACACCGACGGCGCCCGCCGGCTCAAGGTGGTGGTCGACGCCGCCAACGGCATGAGCGTCCTCTACAAGCCGATCCTGGAGTCCATGGGGATCGACCTCGTGCCGCTCTACTTCGAGCTGGACGGCACCTTTCCGAATCACGAGGCCAACCCGCTCAAGGAGGAGAACCTCCACGACCTGATGCGCAAGGTGAAGGAGACCGGCGCCGACCTCGGCGTCTCCTTCGACGGCGACGCCGACCGCGCGGCCTTTGTCGACGAGAAAGGCCACCCGGTGGGGAGCGACCTGATGACGGCGCTGATCGGCGGCGAGCTGCTGGAGCGCGAGCCGGGCCGGGCGGTGCTCTACGACCTGCGCTCGTCGCGGGCGGTGCACGAGTACATCGAGGAGAAGGGGGGCATCCCGGTACGCGAGCGGGTGGGCCACTCCTTCATGAAGGCGACGCTGCGCAAGCGCGACGGCCTCTTCGGCGGCGAGCTGGCCGGCCACTACTACTTCCGCAGCCACTACTTCGCCGATTGCGCGATCCTGGCGGTGGTCGAGATCCTCAACCTGCTGCGCAAGACCGGCAAGCCGCTCTCGGCGCTGGTGGAGCCTCTCCTGCGCTACGCCAAGACCCCCGAGATCAACTTCGTGGTCGAGGACAAGCAGGCCAAGATCGAGGAGCTGGCCCGCCGCTACTCGGACGCCGAGATCGACTACCTCGACGGTATCACCCTCCGCTACCCCAGCTGGTGGGCCAACGTCCGGCCCTCCAACACCGAGCCCTACCTCCGGCTGGTGATGGAAGCCAGAAGCGCCGGCGAGCTCGAGCTGCGCAAGCACGAGCTGTTCGACATGCTGGGCGAGCCGGCGGAGTAGAGGCCGCTCCTTCACAAGGGAAAACGCCCCGTCCGGGAGATCCGGGCGGGGCGTTTTGCGTCTCGGCGGAGTAAAACAGCTCAGCCGTCGGGGTAAGGGAAGTCGCTCGCGGAGCCAGCGAGATCCAGGAACTCACGGCTCCACGTCTTCCTCGCCGGCTCAAGGATCACCCGGTATCCCTGCCGATAGATGAGCACCTCTTCCTCATCTTCGAAGCGGTACTCTTTTGGTAACCGGACGGCTTGGCTTCCTCCACTCTTGAACAGCTTTGCGCGATCAGCCATAGAGCACCTCTTCAGAAGCACATACTAGCTTTAAACCCCTTATCCAAGTTTACGGTGGTCCATCGTACGCAGAGATAGACCGTCGTAGCCAGAGATGGCCCATCTCTGCTTACGGTGGGCCGCCGTACGCAGAGATGGAGCGCCGTAGCTGGAGATGGACCGTCGTAACCAGAGATAGACCGCCGTAGCCGGAGATGGAGCGTCGTAGCTGGAGATGGACCGTCGTAACCAGAGATAAACCGCCGTAGCCAGAGATGGCCTATCTCTGCTTACGGTGGTCCGCCGTACGCAGAGATGGAGCGTCGTAGCTGGAGATGGACCGTCGTAACCAGAGATAGACCGCCGTAGCCAGAGATGGCTCATCTCTGCTTACGGTGGTCCGTCGTACGCAGAGATGGAGCGCCGTAGCTGGAGATGGACCGCCGTAACCAGAGATGGAACGTCGGTCCCTTTCCCTTACGCGGTCTTGACCGGGCACGCGTCCGTGGGGCGGACGACGGTCTCGACCGGCGTCTGGCCCCCGCGAGCCTGGCCGAGGACTACGGCGTCGAGCTGCTGCAGGGTCTCGCGGTGGAGCGTCAGCTTGCGGTTCGCCTTCTTTTCCATGGTCTTGTCTCCGTTCTGAGAGTTGGGTGGATGCCCTTGTCTTCTGAACGGACGGAGAGCGGTCTTCCCCTCACGAGAGGAGCTGGCGCCGTGATGGGCGGCTATTCTGGCGACCCGTCGGGGCTCCTCGGCTGGAGCCCTTTCCCTTCCTCCCCCCTCTCCCGGAGCACCTCCACCTCCCGTTCCAGCTGCTCGACGCGCTGTTGCAGATCCTCCTCGCCGAGCGCCTCCCGGATGTCCTCGATCGCTTCCAGGGCGCCGTAGCGCTCCTCGCCCTCGGCGGCGTTCCGGGCGCTGCGCTCCAGCGCGGGGATGACCGCCGGGTCCTCCATCTCCGCGAGCGCGGCCTGGGCGTCGGTCCGGGCGTTGTAGCTCTTGTCCGACAGGTAGCCTTCGAGGAGGCGGCGGACCTGCTCGCGGCGCTTCGGGTCCTGGCTCGACTTGGCGATCCGGGCCAGGGCTTTCATGGCCTCGTCCCGGCTCTCGGCCGGGCTGCCGTAGCGGGAGAGGCGGAGCGCCTGATCGAACGCCTGCGGCGCCTCCAGCTCCGCCAGGGCCTCGATGGCCGCGCCGCGAACGACCTGCCGGTGGCTCTCCTGCGACAGCGCGCGGACCAGGACCGGGGCCACCTCGCCGCGGTGATCGCCGAACTCGCCGAGCGACTCGGCCGCCGCGGCGCGGGCCTTGTAGCTATCCTCCCCCTCCAGGGCACGGCGGAGCAGGGGAATCAGGCTGGGATCGTCCGGAAAGCTCCCGAAGCCGTCGAGCACGGCGGTCCGCACCCGGGGGTCGCGGTCCTGGAGGCCCGGCCGCAGCGCCTCCAGCGCCGCCTCGGTCCCGACCTCCTTCAAGCCTTCGGCCGCGACCGCGCGCGCGCCATGGAAGGGGTCCTCGCGCAACGC
>JBKKAU010000719.1:0-3222 GCA_046714475.1 Thermoanaerobaculia bacterium | reverse complement strand
AAAGAGTGCCCGTAAAGTCGAGCCCTCCCAATCCTCACCCCCCGCCCCCTCACCCATCTCCCTACCACTCCCCGCCGGTTTAGGGGGAGACAAGCAAGACAAGACGCCGTTCTCCCCCTCTCCCGGGGACCGGGCGGGCGGGAGATGGGAGAGGGGGCAGGGGTGAGGATTCGCGGGATACCTTCTCCTATATGTACAACCCGCCCGAGATGTTCAAAGTCTCGCCGGTGATGTAGCCCCCCTCCTCGCTCGCCAGGAAGAGCACGGCCGCGGCGACGTCGTCGACGGTGCCGAGCCGCTTCAGGGCGATCGCCCCGGAAAGCTCTTTCCTGGCGTCCTCCGGCAGCTTCTCGGTCATCGCCGTCTCGATGTAGCCGGGAGCGACGACGTTGACGGTGATGTTGCGGCTCCCCAGCTCGCGGGCCAGCGACTTGCTGAACCCGATCAAGCCCGCCTTGGAGGCCGCGTAGTTGGCCTGGCCGGGGTTGCCCATCAGCCCCACCACCGAGGAGATGTTGATCACCCGGCCCCAGCGCCGCTTCATCATGCCGCGCACCACCTCCTTGGTGAGCGCGAAGGCGCCCGTCAGGTTGGTGCGGAGCACCCGCTCCCAGTCTTCGAGCGACATGCGGGCGAGCAGGTTGTCGGCGGTGATGCCGGCGTTGTTGATCAGGACGTCGATCGTCGCGAAGTCCTCGGGCAGGGTCTTCATCCGTTCACCGAACGTCTCGGGCTGGGAGACGTCCAGGACCAGCGGCCGGGCGCAGCCGCCGCCGGCGTCGATCTCGGCGGTCAGCCGCTTCAGCTTCTCCTCGTTGCGGGCGGCGAGCACCACCCGCGCCCCGTGGAGGGCGAGCAGGCGCGCGATCGCCTCGCCGATCCCCTGGGACGCTCCGGTCACCAGGGCCGTCTTGTTGTCGAGTCGGAACATCAGGCCTCCTTCTCCTTGCCGCTGTCCGGCTCCGGGGCGGCGCCCCCTTCGAGCAGCTTCCTCAGCTGGTCCGGGTCGCCCACGCCGCTCGAGATGGTCGCCGGCGCGATCCGCCGGTTCAAGCCCGCAAGAACGCTGCCCGGCCCGACCTCGAGGAAACGGGTGACGCCGGCGCTCTCCGCCATCCACAGCACCGTCTCCACCCAGCGCACCGGGTTGTCGATCTGCCGGACCAGGGCGTCCCGGGCGCCGGCGCCGGTGGTCACCGGGGCGGCGTCGACGTTGCTCACCACCGGCACGCGCGGGTCGGCGAATTCCGTCTCTTCGAGCAGAAGGGTCATGCCCTCGCGGGCCGGCCGCATCAGCGGCGAGTGGAACGGCGCCGAGACGGCGAGGATCGTCGCCTTGCGGGCGCCGCGCTCCCTGGCAAGCGCCACGGCGCGGTCGATCGCCCCCTTGTGGCCGGCGATCACGGTCTGCGCTGGCCCGTTAAAGTTCGCCACCGCGCAGACCTCCCCCGGGTCGGCGCCGGCCGCGCCGGCCGCGCCGGCCGCATCGGCCGCTTCGGTGGCGATCGCCCTGATGGTCTCGAGGTCCATGCCGATGATCGCCGCCATGCCGCCGACGCCGACCGGCACCTCCTCCTGCATGAGCTGGCCGCGCCGGCGCACCAGCCGCAGCGCGTCCTCGAACCGCAGCGCGCCGGCGGCCACCAGGGCCGAGTACTCGCCCAGGCTGTGGCCCGCCATGGCAACCGGCGCGATGCCGGCGCCGTCCAGGATCGGGACGACGGCGCGGTGGATGGCGACCGAGGCGGCGAGCAGGGCCGGCTGGGTGTTGGCGGTGAGGTTCAGCTCCTCCTCCGGCCCCTCCCAGCAGAGCCGGGAGAGTGGGAAACCGAGAGCCTCGTCGGCCTCCTCGAAGGTGCGCCGGGCCTCGGGGCTGGCGTCGGCCCAGGCGCGGACCATGCCGACTTTCTGCGAGCCCTGGCCGGGGAAGACGAAGGCGATCGTGCTGCCGTCGAGCGCTGTCATGGGATCGGCGCCTCCTGCGAGCCGAGCAGCCGTTCCTCCTGGCTGTGCAGCTCGGCGATCTTGTCGCGGATCTTGGTGTCGAGCCGGGCGGCGGTGAACTCGCCGGCCCGGCGGATGGCGTTCTGGATGGCGCGGGCGTTGGAGCTGCCGTGGCCGATGAAACAGCCGCCGTTGACCCCGAGGAGAGGCGCGGCGCCGTACTCGCGGTAGTCGGTGCGGGCGCGGAAACGGTCGAACGCCGGCTTGGCGAGGAGATAGCCGGTCTTGGTGCGGGAGCTCCGCTCCAGCTCCTCGCGGAGCATGCGCCCGACCAGCTCGGCCAGCGACTCGGCGCTCTTCAGGATCACGTTGCCGATGAAGCCGTCGCAGACGATCACGTCGACCGCGCCGTTGAAGACGTCCCGGCCCTCGACGTTGCCGACGAAGTTGAGCCCGGTGTTCTTCAACACCTTGAACACCTCGCGGGTCAGGTCCGTCCCCTTGCTCTCCTCCTCGCCGATCGACATCAGGCCGACGCGGGGGGAGGGGGTGCCGATCACTTCCTGGGCGTAGAAGTGGCCCATGACCGCGAACTCGCGGAAGTGCAGGGCCTTGCTGTCGACGTTGGCGCCGACGTCGAGGACCACGGTGCGCCCCTTGACGTTGGGGAGGACCGCGGCGAGCGCCGGCCGGTCGACGCCGGCGACGGTGCCGATCACCATCTTGGCCGAGACCATGGCCGCGCCGGTGTTGCCGGCGGTGAGCATGGCCTGGGCGCGCCCCTGCTTGACCAGCTCGGCGCAGATGCGCATCGAAGAGCGCCGCTTCTTGCGGATGGGGGTGATCGGCGGATCGTCCATGGTCACCACCTCTTCGGCGTGGACCACCTCGATCCGCCCGCGCGGATCCCCGAGCCGGGCGAGCTCGGCCCGGACCCTGGTCTCGTCGCCGACGAGCAGGATCTCCGCGCCGTCCTCGACGGCCGAGCGGAACGATCCCTCGACCGCGCACCTCGGCGCGAAGTCCCCTCCCATGGCGTCTACCGCGATCGGCATGCTCTTTCCCGGGCTCAGGCTGTGGGGAGTGGGCTCGACCCGGGGACCCTCGTCAAGGGCGCGCCGGGCCGAGAGGGGGCTACGGAGCCTCCTTGACCTCGATCACCGGGCGGTCGTTGTAGTAGCCGCAGTGGCCGCAGGCGCGGTGCGGCATCTTGACCTCGCCGCAGTTGCTGCAGAGGGAGGTGGCGGGACGCTCGAGGGCGTCGTGAGCCCGGCGCTT
>JBKKAU010000718.1:0-27770 GCA_046714475.1 Thermoanaerobaculia bacterium | reverse complement strand
AGTCGCCGTGAGCCCTCGAGTGGCTGTCCCAGCGGCGGGCTGCGCTCGGCCGGGAGTCTGGCAAGAAACCCAAACCAAGGTGAGGGCAGGTCAGGCCGCGGAAGACCAAGAAGAAAAAGAGGCGATGAAGGGAACGGGGCAGAGGGGGATGGCCTGGATCCTCCGCAGTCTGTGACGTTCTCCGCGGAATCTCATCCATCCTCTGAAGAGTCTGAGCCGGCTTCCAGAGAATCTGGCTCGTTCTCTCCCGAGCCGAGCCGTTCTCCGTGGAGTCTGGCTCGTGCCCTCCGGAGCTCGTGACGTCCTTCCCGGAGCCGGGGGCATTCTCTGGAGAATCTGAGCCAGCTTCCGGGGAGTCTGTCTCATTCTCCCGGGAGCAGAGACGTCCTCCGTGGAGTCTGGCTCGTTCTCCCTGGAGTTTGCGTCGTTCTTGCCGGGGACCGACCCGTTCCCTGGAGAATCTAACTCAGGCCCTGGAGAATCTGACTCAGGCTCTGGAGGCTCTGACTCATTCTTGCGGGAGCGGAGCCGCTCTCTGCGGAGTCTGGCTTGTGCTCTCTGGAGCTTGCGCCGTTCTTTCCAGCGTCTGAGCCATCCTTCGGAGACTCTGAGCCAGCTTCCGGAGAGTCTGTCTCGTTCTCTCGGGAGCAGAGGCATCCTCCGCGGAGTTTGAGCCGTCCCCTGCGGAGTCTGACCCGGATCGGGGAGAGTCCGGGACGAAAAAAGGGGACGTGCGGAGCACGTCCCCGAAGAACAAGACAACGGATGGTAGAGAAGAGGCGATGTTACTCGGTGGGGGAGGAGGTCTTCTCGATCTCCGGGACCGTCGGCTTCGCCTTGCGGCCGCGGAACGGCTGCAGACCGAACTCGGCGAGCTTCTCGGAACGGATACCGTAGTGTTCCTTGACCGCCAGGCGCAACACAGTGGTCAACCGCCGGCCCTCGAACACCAGCGTCCGGAGCTGCCTGGACGCTTCCTGCTTGGTGGCCGTGGCCGCGGCCTGCTGCTCCGTCAGGCCTTGGGCCTGCTCCAGGATCCTCGCCAGCTTGGCTCGCGACCCCTCGAGGTGGCCGAGCTCCCCGATGTTGGCGACCAGCGCCTGAAGAAAGCGCAGCCACTCCCCCAACGTCCCCGCATACGTAGTCTCTTTAGCCATACTCCTTCTCCTCTCTGAGCCGAAACGGCTCGAAAAACCGGCGTCGGCATGACGCCGGAAATCAGCTTCGGGAAATCTTTGCGCGGACGAAGAAGCCGGAAGGGCTGCGGTCCGTGTACGGCATTGCAATGTGCATGAGTATGGGTATACTGGATGCCTCTGTCAAGAGGTTTTGTGGCATAAAATTCGGTTTGTGGCTCCGCATGCACATGCATCTCGCCGAGCCCCTGGGGACGCGGGCGTCCCGCCCGCTCAAGCTCCTGTCGTTGCTGCGGCTGCGGTGCTGGCTAGCGTCGTTCCTTGACAACTGAATCCCGAGGGAGGCGCCGCGGCGCCTTCCTCTTCCCTCCTTTTCAGGAGGATGGACGGTTTTGGATACCGGGCGCCAAGGCCGTCGTGTACCGGGAGCCGATGCGGAGAGGTCCGCCTCCGGCTCTCGGGCGTTGGAAGGTCCCCGGGTGGAGTTGTCGTCTCTGCCCGGGGTGTTTTTTAAGGCAGGAGTTGGCAGTTGAGCTCTCCCTGCTCTGCCAATGCCTCCTCCAGGGCCTTACGAAAAGCCCCGGGGTCGATCGCGGGATGCCGGTAGAGCTGCGGCTCGATCTGCTCGAAGCGCCTGCGGAGCTCGCCACGGTCGACCAAGCCGCGGCGGATCATCTCCCGGACGTCTGTGCGGTCCTGGGCGTGTCCGCGTTGGATCTTCGAGAGCGCTTGGGCGTAGAAGTCGTAATGGTAGAAGGAGAGGCGCCCCTGCCGGGCGATGAAGGCGCTCCGCTCCTGCCAGCCCGGGACCGCGGGGATGAACTGGTCGGGTGCTGCCAGCTCGACGTTGATCTCGAGCTCGTCCTTGATCCGCGGCAGGGCACGGAAGAGCCGGTCGGACTCCGGCTCCATCTTGACGTCCACGTCGATCGTGCTCGGCCGCCATCCCAGGAGGACGGCCGTGGCTCCGCCGGTGAAGTAGAGGCGGCCTTCCCGGTCCGCCTCCTCCCCGAGCTTCTCCATGAAGCGGCGGACCCGCTCCGCGTCTACAGGCCGACGCATTCCGCCGCGTTCTCGAAGCTGACGAGCCGCCGTACCAGGGCGTTGTAGCGGGAGTGCGCCGAATCCGGATCGGACTCCGCGAGCTTCTCGTAGAGACGATGCTCCGGGGATGGGACAGCCATCTTCGGCACCGGCAGGCCCAGGCGACGCAGACGGGGAGCGCCGATCGAGACCAGGAGGGCCGGGATGGTCTCGGCCCCGCGGGCGAGGTCGGCGAGCCCCTCCTGGACGAGGTCTCCTCCGGGGAAGGCGGTCAGGTCCATGCCCGGAGTATAACCCTGCCCCTTTTGCCGGTCGTTCATGCCCCAACGGCCCATGTAGGGGCGCGGTTTTCAGAGGGAGAGTCTTGGGGAGGGAAGCCCGGAGGGCGCCCTTCTTTGTAGCCCAGGGTGGAAACCCTGGGCGTCCCTCAGTTCGGCTCGTCCACCTCGGCGACCGAAGAGGCGACGGCAGCCTTCTCCAGCCAGCGCTCCAGCCGTTCCGGGTCCTTCTGGGCCAGGATGCGCTCGCGCACGGCGTCGGGCACGGCCACGCCGCGGGCCCGAAGCACCATCAGCACGGCGCGCGCCGCCTCCTGGGTACGTCCCTCAGTGAATCCCTCGGCACGCCCCTGCGCGACGTACTTCTTGGCGAAATCGCTCTGGTATTCGTAGCCCTTCATCATTGCCTCCAAGGCGTGACGAGACCAAGTCGGCCGAGGCGATCCTGGCCTCGGTGTAGGCCGGAAGCGAGACGCCGAGCACCTCGACCAGGATCTCGGCGGCGAGCAACGGACGGTTCTTGAAGAGATCCACGAAGATCTCGTGGGTCATGGAAGGCATGGCGCGGCATTCTACTGCGGAAGAAGTACCGGGAATAGACGCCTGAGAAGAACGTCACCTTCTCGATCGACGACCAGATCCTCGCCCGGCACGGCACTTTGCCCGGCAACGGGGCCAGCTTCATGAACCTGTTCAACTCGAAGCTGGCGCGGGAGGTCGGGTGGCTGACCGGCTGGAAGGAGAAGATTTGGTCGAGAAGGTATCAGGCGATCGTGGTCAGCACGGAGGAGGCGGCCCAGATCGAGCGCCTGAAGTATGTCTTGGCCCACGGAGTCAAGGAGGGACTGGTCGAGCGTATCCAGGAGTGGCCGGGAGCCCATGCCGCCCAGGCGCTCCTGGAGGGGACTTCCCTGGAGGGCACCTGGTTCGACCGTACCCAAGAGTGCTCGGCGCGGAGGCGGGGAGAGGACTTCGACCGGCTGAAGTTTGCGACCTCCGAGACGGTGACGCTCGCTCCGCTGCCTTGTTGGGAGAGCCTGCCGCCGGAGGCCTGGCGGGCGAGCGTCGCCGGCCTGGTCGCCGAGATCGAGGCCGCCGCCGCGGCCGAGCGGTCCCGGACAGGCGTGCAGCCACTGGGCCGGGCGGCCATCCTCAAAGCAGCGTTACGAGGACCAGCCGGACCAGCCGAAGAAGAGCTGCGCGCCGTGGTTCCACGCGGCGAGCCGGCGGGTGCGCAAGGAACTCTATGAGGCGTACGCCTGGTTCGTGAGCGCCTATCAAGAGGCGTCGGAAAAGCTGCGGTCCAGGGACCGGACAGCGATCTTCCCGGCGGGGAGCTTCCCGCCCGCGTTGCCGTTCGTGCCGACATAGCCTTGACCGTGGGGCGTCTTGGTTATTCGGAGCCTGAGGAGGTTTCGGGCCGTGGGAGAGGTCTGCCTTGGCTCGGCTTCTCCCGCGCTCTCCAGGCGATGAGCCGCCTTCTGGAGCCCCCTTTCGAGCATTTCTCCCGAGATTGAGCGCGATTCAGCGGCCGTGAGGCCCTCCCAAGGCCCGCCGGTCGGGGCTGCCCCCTGGCCGGCTTTCTCCAAGAGGCTGGCCCTTTGGGCGGCTGCTGTCTGTAGTCTGGAAGAAAGGCTGGCACCAGGAGGCCAGGAGGCCGGCACCAGGAGGCCGGCACCGGGCCGAGGGTACGTAGCTTCTGCCCAAGTGGACAAGGAGGAGGTGGCTGGTTCGCCGCTGGCGTGCTCAATGAATCCAGCCTTCTAAATACACTGGCTAATTACCTTCTCGCCATTGCCACTTGCGCATTATGGATATTGCGGCAAGCAGGAGATCCCGAAGACTCTGGGCTTGGACCGGGAGCCTCAAGGCCAGATCCTCTTGGAGTGGGAATTAACTCATGTGAGCATGTGTTCCTTAGATTAGCAGTCTCTCTTGGGCAGTACGAAGAGACTAGAAGTGGGACCATGACTGAGCACTATACGCCATTTAGTGCTTAAACCGAAGGGAGCTCCCAATGAATCGCACCATTATTGGAAAATCAGTGCTACTGGTCGCGGCTGTGACCATTCTCACGCTGGGCTTCTCGCAGCAGAGCCCTGGTGAGACAAAGCGGCCTCGCCTTGAATATCAGACGGTTTTTACTATTCCTATCGGCGACGCTGGCATTCATTATTCCGGAGTTGGCCCCGAATCCCGCCCTTGGGGGCCATCCTCGTTTCGTATCGCTCAAGACGGAACCTTTTGGGTCGCTGATACTGCTGCGAATCGCCTGGTACAGTTTGATCGCGAAGGTAATTTTCTTGCCTCAGTCGAGATGCCGGAAAGTATAGTCGCCATTACTGATTTCGCGCTGGATGGTGACACGTTCGTTATACTCGACGGGTCAGCGATCGAACCCGCGCTCTATAGGATCTCGCCGGCAGCGGTTGTGCTTGATCGCTGGACTTTCTCTTCCGGGGATAGGACTGCTACGGGTATTCAAGTCAAGGGTGGCGATTTACTCATTGAACAGGAAGGTGGGGTGACGATAGCCCGAGTCGCTGACGAGGGAAACGGCACTGCTACTCTTGACAAGTCCTCGCGGGCGAACGAGCCCCGAATCTCCATGTCTAAGAAGAACACTTTCACTCTATCGCACGGTCAGAAAACCAGGACTGAATCCGTTCGTAATACGTTGGCTCGTGCTGTCGTGCTTGAGTCTCCGAGCGAGCGCGTTGTTCCTGTCCTCATGGAGGAGATGGTGTCACTGCCCAAGATTCAGGTGGACCAAGCGGTGTGGCTATATGACGGTTCGCTTCGTCCGATTGGACAAGCCCGAGTCCCGCTCGCAAATCAGTATGTGCATGTGGAGCGCCCGGTAGCTATCGGACCTGACGGAGGAGTGTATGCGCTCCTTACTTCTCGAAATCACGCTTCAGTGGTCAAGCTGAACATTTCTAGTAAAGTGCCGTCAATTTTGCCATCTCCGCCAACCGCTCCAATGCCTGAGTTTCTGGGCAGCCAAAGCAAGGCATGTGTCGAGCGGAATACGATGATGTCCACTGCTTCTTTCTACCTGAATAATGGGAAATCTCTTTCAGCGACGAATATTTCGGGAACCTGCTCGGGCCGGACCAAGCCCCGGTATCTTACTACGGCCAAATATTACTATAGCGTCCCATATGATTGGGGAGGTAATGATACCGTCGCGTCGTTCAATAGTTACATGAGCTCTTCATATAAAGCGGGAGACATTAACGTCGCCGCCTCCGAGAGTTGTTCCCGAGGGGTAGATTGTTCTGGCTTCGTTGGACGGGTTTGGGGAAAGAGCGTGAAGTATTATACGGGCTCGCTTCCGAATATTTCCGCCCGCCTTTCCTCAACAGCGGTTCTCAAGCAGGGTGATATCGTCAATAAGGTAGAGGATCACGTCGCTCTTTTTGTCAGAGCCACCTCCAGTGGGGCATATTGGTATGAGTCAACCATGTTTAACAACTACGACCGGGTCATCTACGTATACCACTCTTGGAGTTATTTTAGCGGCTACACGCCGCGGCGATTCTTGGATGTCTGTGGGGGGCAGTCTGAGTAAGGGGAAAAGCCGTAGTTTCGATGTCGGGGCATGAGGGATTCAAGGGGCAAATATACTTAAGCCCTCACCCCGGCCGTTTTCCCACTTGTGCGTCAGGATGTCCTGGCGGCCAAGGCTCTCTTGGTCCGTAAAGAGGAAGAGCTGCGAACCGTTTCCGGGGAGAGACCGGCACGCCTCAACCAGATGCCCCACCCGCTCCTGGCTTGTCGTGACGGTCAAGACCCGGAAGTTCGGGATACCGAGGTGTGCCCTGTGGAATCCCTGCCGCCACGTCTTCTGATAGGCGAGGAGCTTGCGGAGGAAGCTGGTTTGCACGAGGCCTTTCCGCATGACCGGCATCGTGCCGCGGTCGGCTTCGAGGAAGAAGAACGCACGCTGCCGTTTCTCCGGCTCGCCCTCGAAGTGGAGGCCGAAAACCCGATCCGGCTCCACACTCCTAGGCGGTGAGGCTTCCCGTTCGCGCGGACTTCCACCCGCCAGCGGAAGGAAGGCGCAGGCGCTGGGTCTGCTCCGGCGCTTTCACGAGTACCTCCTCGGGTGAGATCAAGCGCACTCCTTCGCGGCTCCGGCAGGCGACCTCGAAAGCCGCCATGACCTCGGCGACCGCGAGCGTGTGATGGAGGAAGACCCGGGAGAGGCGCCGGAGCGTCGCCTGCCGGCTGCCTCCCGAGAGGGCGACGAGGTGGGTGACCGGAGGAGCCGGTGACGGTAGACGGCGCGAAGGAGTTCCAGGTCGCGGGACGTGAGCACTATGCGGCGCACCGGGGCGCGCTCGAAGCGCGGTCTGCGGGTGTGGAGGAGAGACATCGGGAATGAGCGTACCGGCCGGGCAGGAGGCCGGAAAGGCGGCGGGCTCAGCCGCCAAGCCGCCTTGTGATCTTTCTCTCCACCTCCTCCCGCGGCCGGCCATACCGCTCCCGGGAGCGGCGGATCACGGCCTCCCGCCGCCCGGTGCTCATCCCCTGTATAGGCGGCAAGGTCCGCCCCCGGAAGGGTTCCCGCATCGGAGGAACTGGTGCCATCCTCTTTGCAAGCGTAGCTGCCCAGGGCCAGCCTCTTGGAGAAGCCGATCCGGTACCTGAATTCCTGTCGCGGCAGCTCATACATGCGGCGGCGACATTGAGGAAGGCAGAAAAGGATTGGCACGAGACTATTCGTTGGTGGACCAAGGAACTTCATGCAGGTGGGCCACCGATTGATCTCAGGCTTCGGGCTGCGGCAGCGTATTACGCTGCCGCCGAAAAAATCCGTGAGTTGAGCGCGAAGCCCAAGACTGGCTAAAACTGATAAAAGCCGCTCGGATCGACCGAGCGGCTTTTTTGGTATCGCGAAAGGGGAAAGGGTGCGGTGGGAAAGGGTAGACCTGTGGACCGGGGCGGGGGCAGAAAGGGTGCCACCCACCAGGAAAAGCTTAAGAGTTGCGAAGTCACTCTGGACCCCGCCCGGGCAGCTCTCGGACCGCCACTTTGCCCGGGATGTGCTCTCTGGAGGGGACCTGCTGGCCGCTCTGGATGTCTCCGGCAGCTTGCAATGAGGGTCTCGTCTGCTCTTCTCCGAGGCTGCGAACACACCTCTCCTGAACTCCGGAGACGATCCAGACGTCGAAATCCCTGATTTCGCTCGTCAGCTACCCCCGCACGAACGGCAGGGCCGGCGGGAAGCTCCAAGGCGGGAAGGTGGCGGTGCGATCTCCCTCGCGCAGCTTCTCCGAAGCCTCGCGGAAGACGTTGGCGAACCAGGCATAGGCCTGGTAGAGCTCCAGGTGCGCCTTCTTGCTCGCCGCGTGAAACATCGGAGCAGCCGGTAAGGAACTGTTCAGACAACTACAAGATGCTCTGGCGTAGCCCCCGGAGCTGCCGACAGCGGGATCGAGCGATCGAAGGTAACGAATCGCCCCCCAGGCTCCACGGCGAGGGCAAGAAGATAGACATCGGTCACTTGGCGCGGCCCGTGAACGTGGCTGGATTGTATGCGACGGTCTTCGAGAAGGCTGATGGAGCACGTTGATGTCGAGGAGCGCTCGCGTCACTCGAGGTCTTCCTCTCGGAGCTTGTCAATCAGCTGGTTGGAAACCGCCCCCCCTCGGGGGGGTAGGGGGTCGAAGCCATAAAGGTTCTTCGGCTTTTTGGCCCCAGCCCCAGAGACCTCCCGGGGCCGATGGGTCAGAGCCTCGCGAGCAAGCTCGGACAGGAGATCTCCAACGCTTCGCTTCTGCCGTCGTGCCCTTTCCTTGACCGCCATCAGAACGTCGTCTGCGATGTCCAGGGTGGTGCGCATGCATCAGAGGCTAGCACATCATCAAAAGCTCTCGCCCAACGTTCGCGGCCTCTCCTCCGTATACAGAAGTGAGGGCTCACTCGAGAAGGGGCGGTGGTCCCGGTCCGCCTCGACTCTTCCTGTTGGAGGTCTCCATGCCGTCGACCCGGCTGCCGTTGGTCTTGCGCGTCTATGGGCTCGCGCCGCTTACGCTGCTGTTGATCGTCGTGGCGGGGCTCACCATGCCCCTTCCGCCAGGCCCGCTCTGTGACGAGGGCATGGTGCTCTTCATGGAAGGGGGGTGCGACTGGGGCCAAAGCAACGTCTTCTTCTTCGCCAAGCTCGGTTTGCTCCTGGCGGTGAACTTTGCGTTCGTCACCGCCTGGCGCCGACGCGTGGAGTCGGTGCGCGGCTTCCTGCCGCACCTGGCGATCCTCGCCGTCCTCTCGATCGTCCTCTACAGCGGCGGCCGGTGCGACTTCTACTACTCGCACCCGAACGGCAGCCTGGGGCAGATGACCCTGGAGATCGCCGCCTTCGCCCTGCTGGGCATGGCGCTCCTAAAGCGCGCCGGCCGTCACGGCTGGCGGTGGTTCCTTTCGACCTGGCTCCTGTGGAACGCGGCCTACCCTGTGGCCTTCTACCTGTTCCTGGCGTTGACCGACCACTGGACCTGGGCACACACCGCCTGGATCTGCGGCGCGCTCGCCGGACCGGTCCTTGTCCTGAGGCTTCGACCGTGGCTGGCGAGCCTGCGGCGACTGCCCGGAGGGGCGATTCCCGGGTAGGTCCTACCGGAACACCTTGAAGAACCGCTCGAACAACCTCTTCACCCCCGGCGTCAGCTTCCCCCGCCGCCACTGGTCCGCCGCCTTCTTCACCACCTCCCCCTGGGTGGGGTAGGGGTGGATGACCCCGGCGATCTTCCCCAGCCCGATCCCCTGGGTGATCGCCAGGCAGAGCTCGCCGATCATGTCGCCCGCGTGCTCGGCCACCAGGGTGGCCCCCAGGATCCGGTCCTTCCCCTTCTCCAGATGGACCCGCAGGAACCCCTCGTCGGCGTCGTCCAGGATGGCCCGGTCGACGGTCGAGAGCTCCACGGTCAGGGTATCCACCTCGATCCCCTTCTCGCGGGCGTCCTTCTCATACATACCGACGTGGGCGACCTCCGGGGTGGTGAAGGTGCACCAGGGGATGGTCAGAGAGCTCGCCTTGGAGCGGCCGAAGAAGAGGGCGTTCTGGATCACGATGCGGGCCTGGGCGTCGGCGGTGTGGGTGAACTGGTAGCGGGAGGCGACGTCGCCGCAGGCGTAGATGCGGGGGTTGGTGGTGCGCAGGTGGTCGTCCACCTCGACGCCCTGTTTGCCGTAGCGGACTCCGGCCTCGTCGAGCCCCAGGCCCTCGACGTTCGGGGATCGGCCGATCGCCACCAGGATCTCGTCGGCGGGTACTTCGTGGCGCTGGCCGCCGCGCTCGAAGGCCACAACGGAGGCGCCGTCCTGTCTGCGGACCTCCTGGAGGCTCACCCCGAATTCGAAGCAGACTCCGTCCCGTTTCATGGCGTCCTGGACGATGGCCGCGGCGTCGGCGTCCTCGCGGGGGAGGACGTGGGCCTCGCGGACCAGGTGGGTGACCCGGCTGCCGAAGCGGGCAAAGGCCTGGGCCATCTCGCAGCCGATCGGGCCGCCGCCGATCACCACCAGCCGGCGGGGGAGGTCGGTGAGGTTGAAGAGGGTCTCGTTGGTCAGGTAGCCCGCCTCGGCGAGGCCGGGGACCGGCGGCACGGCGGCGCGGCCTCCGGTCGCGATCACGGCGCGGCGGAAGCGCAGGCGCTTGCCGGCGACCTCGATCTCCTCGGGGGAGACGAAGCGGCCGTTCCCCAGGAAGACGTCGACCCCCAGGGAGGTGAAGCGCTGCGCGCTGTCGTGCTTGCTGATGCCGGCCCGCAGCCGGCGCATGCGCTCCATGACGGCGCCGAAGTCGCCGTGGCTGCCAGGCGCGACGGCCGGGGCTCCAAAGCGTTCGCCGGCTGTCCGCGCCTCGTGCCAGGCGCGGGCGGCGCGGATCACCCCTTTGGAGGGGACGCAGCCGACATTCAGGCAGTCGCCGCCCATCAGGTGCCGCTCGATCAGGGCGGACCTGGCGCCGAGCCCGGCGGCGCCGGCCGCCGAGACCAGCCAGGCGGTGCCGCCGCCGATCGCCACGAGGTGGTAGCGGCCGGCCGGCTCCGGGTTGACCCAGGTGGAGGGGTGGACGTTCTCGAGGAGCTTGAGGTTGTGCTCGTCGAGCGGCTCGACGGGGGACGGCTCATGATTTATCCCAACAGTGCGGGCGGGCTCAGACATGGCGGTCCTCCGGGGCCGGCTCGCCGATCTGTTGCCCGATTTGATGCTGAAGGGCCCGGCCGGCGAGGCGGGTGACGTAGGTGGTCACGATCACGGTCGCGACGAGGCCGATCCCAAGGGTGATCCAGAATTCGGGTCCCCTCTGGGCCGTGGCGCCGCCGCCCAGCGCTCCAGCGAGGCTCCCGGCCGCCTTGCCGTAGTAGACGTAGAGCAGGGTCCCCGGGAGCATCGCGATCGAGGCGGCCAGGTAGTGGACGAAGCGCACCCGCGTCAGTCCCAAGGCGTAGTTGAGCAGGTTGAACGGGAAGACCGGGGAGAGCCGCAGCAGGGCCACGATCTTGAAGCCCTCGCCCGCGACCGCCTTGTCGATCGCCGCGAACCGGGCGTTGCCCGCGATCTTGCGCTCGATCGCCCGGCGCGCCACGTACCGGGCGACCAGAAAGGCGCAGGCGGCGCCGAGCGTCGCGCCGATCAGCGTGTAGAGCGTCCCCTCGACCAGTCCGAAGATCGCTCCCGCCGCCAGGGTCAGCAGCGACCCCGGGACGAAGGCGACCGTCGCGAGGGCGTAGCCCAGGATGAAGACGATCGGTCCCCAGACGCCGAGGCTTTCGACCCAAGCCGCGAAGCGGGGGATGGAGTCGCCGGCCTGGCGTCCGGCCAGGATCAGGACGGCCAGGACCGCGAGCCCGGCCACGACGTAGATGGCGAGCTTCCACTTCGATCCCGAACGCTTCTCGGGCAGGGCGCCGGCGGTGGTGCTCAAGCGTCGCTCCTCTCAGGATGGAGCCCGGCTCGGGTGCGGGGCTCCTCAAGACTACGGCTGAAAGGGGCGGAGTGGATCACTTCACCGTCTGCCCGCGAGCCTCACCCCGTCATCGAGTGGCGGATGTCGCGGCCTTCGACGTAGTAGATGACGTCTTCGGCGATGTTGGTCGCGTGGTCCGCGATGCGCTCCATGTTGCGCGAGATCAGCAGCAGGTGGAGGGCCCGGCTGACGGTCTTCGGGTCCTCGATCATGTAGGTCAGCAGCTCGCGGAAGATCTGCTTGTAGAGGCCGTCGACGGCGTCGTCGGAACGGCAGACCTCGGTCGCCAGCGCGGTGTCGCGGCGCACGAAGGCGTCCAGGCTCTGCCGCACCATCGTCTGGACGAGCTCCGACAGGTGCGGCAGGTCGATGTACGGCTTCAAGGGCGGCTGCTCGTTGAGTTGCTCGACGGACTGCGCGATGTTGACCGCCGAGTCGCCCATCCGCTCGAGGTCGTTGTTGATCTTCATCACCGCCACCAGAAAGCGCAGGTCGACCGCGGTCGGCTGCTTCCTGCTCAGGATGCTGTAGCAGGCTTCGTCGATCTCGATCTCCATCTGATCGACGTCCCGGTCGGCGCTGATGACGCGGTGGCAGAGCTCCGTGTCGCGCTCCAGCAGCGCCTGGGTCGCCTGGGCGATCATCCCTTCCACCATGCCGCCCATCTTGAGCAGGCTCTGGCGGACGCGGTCGAGGTCCTGGTCCAGCCGTCGTTCCATGGTCATTACTCCCCTTGGCTACCGCATCTTAACTCCTGGAACACCGTTGTATACGTGACACGCTGAAGACGGCGTGGTGACGCTCATGTCACGAGGCGTTCAGGACGCCCGCGCCGCGATCGGCGCCCGGTCCCGCTCGCCCGCAAGCGGCAGCAGGATGCGGAAGGTCGTCCCCTTCCCGATGCGGCTCTCGACGTCCACCTGGCCGCCGTGGGCCTGGGCGACGTGTTTGACGATGGCGAGGCCGAGGCCGGTGCCTCCCTCCTCGCGCGAGCGCCCTTTGTCGACCCGGTAAAAGCGCTCGAAGATGCGGGAGAGGGCGTCCTGCGGGATGCCGATGCCGGTGGCGCTCACCTCGACGGCGGCGTAGGGGCCGGCCTGGGAGAGCCGGACGGTGACTTGGCCATCGGGACGGTTGTACTTGATGGCGTTGTCGATCAGGTTGGAGAGCATCCGCTCGATGGCGTCGCTCTCGCCGGGGACCGGCGGCAGCGGGACCTCGTCGACCTCCAGGCGGACCTGCTTGTCGCGGGCGGCCGCGGAGAGCAGCTCGACGGTGCGGCGGACCACGGCGTGGAGGTCGACCGCCTCGCGCTCCTTGGGAAGGGAGACGCTCTCCAGCCGCGACAGGGTCAGCAGGTCGTCGAGCAGGATCTGGAGACGCCGGCACTGCCAGAGGATGCGGTCGGTGAAGCGGCGGGCGACCGGGCCCTCGTCCAGGGCGCCGTCGCGCAGGGTCTCGGCGTAGCCGCGGATGGCGGCGAGCGGCGTCTTGAGCTCGTGCGAGACGTTGGCGACGAAGTCGCGCCGCATGTCGGCCACGCGGGTGATCTCGGTCGTGTCGCGGGCCACGACCACCGCGCCGCGTTCGCCGCCGGCCAGGGCCGCGCTCGCCAGCATCAGGGTCCGCCGCTCGGGCGACGGCAGCTCGACCTGGCCGCTCTGCGCTTCGCCGAGCCGCAGCGTGTCCTCGACGATGCGCGCCAACGCGGGCAGGCGGACGATCTCGAGCACCGGCCTGCCGGTCCCCTCGTTCGCGAGGTCGAACAGACGCCGGAAGGCGGGGTTGGTGAGCAACGCGCGGCCGTCGGCGTCGACCACCAGCACCCCTTCGGACATGCCGGCGAGGATGGCTTTCAGGTGGTCGCGCTCGGTACGCACCGCCTCGAACTGCCCCTCGGCGGTCTCGGCGAGCTGGTTGAGCGCCCGGGCGAGGGCGGCGAGCTCCTCCTCGTCCGGGATCCCGACCCTGCGGGCGTGGCCGCTGGCGAGCTCGCCGGCGCCCGAGATCAAACGCGACAGCGGCTCGAAGAGGCGGCGGTCGAACCACAAAGAGGTGAGCAGGAGAGCGGCGCCGGCGACCAGCGCGGCGAGCGCCATGGCCGCCGCGAGACGGCCGCGCAGCTGCAGGATCTGCTCCACGGGCTGGGCGAGCCGCAGCACGAGGACCTCTCCCCGCGGGGTGGCGAACGCCGACGCGGCGTAGGCGTAGGCCCGGCCGGTGGTGGAGCTGGGGCGCACCGCGGTGCCCTGTCCGCTCTGGAGCGCCTGCCGGACTTCGGAGCGGCCGGCGTGGTTCTCCAGGGTGGGGACCCGCCCGTCGGCGACCGCGCTGTCGGCGATCACCGTGCCGTCGGCGCGGATCAGGCTGATGCGCAGCTCGCTCTCGGCCGCCAGGCCGCGCACCCAGCGCTGCAGGACCGGGACCGGCTCGCCGGCCCGCTCGGCGGCCAGCGGCTTGAGGATCTGGAGGGTGCGAAGGAGCTGGATCGAGGCGCCCTGCTCGAGGCCCCCCGGCAGGAGGAACCAGAGCAGGAGGGTCGCGGTCAGCACCGCGGCCAGGGCCGGCCAGATCGGGGCGAGCCGCAGCTTCGACGGAAGGCCCAGGAGGCGCAACGCCGTCAGGGCCTCAGCCGGTAACCGACGCCGATCACCGTCTCGATGCGTTCGGCCTCGGGGCCCAGCTTGCGGCGCAGACGGCGGATATGAGTGTCCACCGTGCGGCTGTCGATGTCTTCGGCGTATCCCCAGACGTCCGAGAGGAGCTGGCCGCGCGTCTGTACCCGCCCGCAGCGCTCCATGAGCAGCCGCAGCAGGCGGAACTCGGTCGCCGTCAGCGGCACCTCTCGGCCGCGCACCCGGAGCTGGTGGCCGGCGATGTCGAGCTGGATCCCTCCCAGCTCCAGGAGCTCGGAGGCGCTCTCCTCGTGCTGGATCCGCCGCAGCACCGCCTTGATCCGCAGCACCACCTCGCGCGGGCTGAACGGCTTGGCAATGTAGTCGTCCGCCCCCAGCTCCAGCCCGACGATCCGGTCGAGCTCCTCGCCGCGCGCCGTCAGCATCACGATCGGCAGCTTCGAGGTCGCGGAATCGCGCTTCAGCATCCGCGTCAGCTCGAGACCGTCGATGCCCGGCAGCATCAGATCGAGCACGATCAGGTCCGGAGCATCCCGGCGTACCGCCTCCAGGCCGGCGTCGCCGCGGCGCGCCATCTCCACCTGGAACCCCTCTTTCTCGAGGTTGTACTGCAGCACTTCGGCAATATCCGGCTCGTCTTCGATGACCAGAATGCGTTCGCGTGCCATGTGCCCAGAGGGTAGCATGGGGTCTTCCACAGCCGCGGCGGAAAAGCCTGTGGAAAAATCGCTTGTAACAGCCCCTGGAGCCCGCCGTTGCGAGCCTTCCAGCGCTTTGAACAGGTTTCTGTGCAAGTTAGGCAAGTGATTGATTCCTTTGAATTTACCAGCACGTTTGTGGTTTGGTCCGAGAGCTGCCGGCTTTAGTGTAGAGAGTTTTCCACAAACCCGGCTGTGAACTTCCGGTGAGGATTCGGTTAAATCCATGTGACGCCATCATTTAGAACGCTGGGAGGGGGATGGTTGGGCTGCTGAGCGTGAGGAACCCTTTACAAACCGTGTAAAAAGGAGACGCTGTCACATGGCTGCCACTTCCAGGCCCTGCCGCAGCCGGAGCTTGCAGTCGAAGACCTTTTCGAACAGGCGGCCGCCGGCCCGAGCTCCTTCCATCTCCAGCTCGACGTCGTAGCGCGAGATCACCTCGAGGGTGACGCGGCGGGCGCGGATCGAGCCATAGATCTCGTCGACCCGCGAGGCGTGGGTGCGGTCCAGGGCGTCGGCGACGCGCAGCAGCGCCGCCAGCTTGCGGATGGTCCTCTGCTGCCAGGGCTTCAAGGCGGCGAAGGTCTCGTGGTCGGCTTTGGGGGAGGCGCCGCGGTGGTAACGCGCGACGTGGGCGATGATCTCGATCTCGCGCTGGTCGAAGGCGTCGAGGTTGGCGTTGGTGATCAGGTAGTAGCTGTGCTTGTGGTGGTTGCGGTAGTGGATCGAGTAGCCGATGTCGTGAAGCAGGGCGGCGTACTCCAGCCACTCGCGCTCGCGGGCGCCGAAGCCGTGCAGCGAAGCGGTGACGTCGAACAGGCGGACGGCGAGCCGGGAGCTCTGCAGGCTGTGGCGGAAGACACTCTCGGTACGCTCGGCGAGCTGCAGGATCTGGCGCCGGCGCAGGTCCTCGGGCTGATGCGCCCGGGGGATGGGCTGGCCGAAGGCGGCGAGCACCAGGCCTTCGCGCAACGCCCGATCGGAGACCTGGAAGCGCTCGACACCGGCATGGGCGAAGAGCTCCTGGAGCAGGACGGCGCCGGCGAGCAGGCTGTCCGAGCGCGGCCCACCCACCGGCGGCAGGCGCGCGATCTCGTCGCGGGGGAGGAGCCGCAGGCGCTCGACCAGGGCGTTCAGGTCCTTGACCCGGACCTCCCGCAGGCCGCCCGTCGGCTCCTTTCGGGATCGCGCGGCGAAGAGGTCCACGAGGTCGGCGCAGCAGACCGCGGTGCCGGAGGTGGCGACCATGCGGTCGACCGGCCCGGTCGGCACCTCCTCGGCGAGCCGTTCGCGGATGCGGCGGCGCAGGCGCTCGATCGAGCCGGCCGCCGGCGGATCCCCCTTGAGGTCGCCGGCGCAGCGCAGCGATCCCAGGGTGAGGCTCACGACGCGCTCGATCTCGCCGCCGCGGGTGACGATCCACTCGGTGCTGCCGCCGCCGACGTCGACGAGGACAGCCTTACCTGGCCCCAGGTCGACGACCTCGCGCACGGCGCGGTAGATGAGCTGTCCTTCTTCAATGCCGGAGAGCAGTTGCACGTCGAGGCCGGTCTGGGCCTTGACGCGGGCGAGGAAGTCCTGGCCGTTGGCGGACTCGCGCACGGCGCTGGTGGCGACCGCGACCACCTGGTCGGCGCCTTTCAGGCGGGCGAGGGTGGTCATCTTGACCAGAGCTTCGAGGCCATCGCGCATCGCCGCCTCGGAGAGGGCTCCCGCGCCCAGGGCGGTCTTGCCCAGGCGCACCATCTCACGCTCGCGGCCGAGCACGCGGTAGCCGCCATTGGGCTCCGGCGCCACCACGATCATGTGGATGGAGTTGGACCCGATGTCGATCGCCGCCAGGCGCTCGCGCACCGGCGGGGGGACCTCGCCGGACTCTACGAGGCCTGGAAAGGTGAGGTGCTGAACGGTCACTTCCTGCGCCATCCTTGCATTTTAGGCGCGCTCTTCCTCGAGGCGTCAATTCCCGAGTCACGGCATCGTCACATCTCCGTGACAGCCCTCCGCCTTCGAGCCTGGGCATCGGGCAGGATATCCTTTGTCTTGAGGCGGGCGCCGTCAGGCGCCCGGCGGAGGTGGATGTGTCCGAGCCGAGAACCCTGACCCTGGAAAGACCTGTCCGAGCGGCCGATCCCGAAGCGCTCTTCCTCAACCGCGAGCTGTCCTGGCTGGAGTTCAACCGGCGCGTCCTCCACGAGGCGGAAGACCCGGAGAACCCGCTGCTCGAGCGGCTCAAGTTCATCGGCATCTTCGAGTCCAACCTCGACGAGTTCTTCATGAAGCGCGTCGGCGGTTTGAAGCAGCAGCTGGCGAGCAACGTGCGCGAGCTGCCGCCGGAGAGCGGCACGCCGCGCCAACAGCTCGCCGCGATCGACGCCGTGGTGCGGCCGATGCTGGAGCTGGAACGGCGGCTGCTCAAGGAGGAGCTGCTGCCGGAGCTGCGCCGGCATGGCCTCGAGATCCTGCGCTGGGAGGAGCTCAAAGGGAGCGAGCGCCGGCACCTTTCGGAGGAGTTCGGCAAGAAGATCTTCCATATCCTGACGCCGCTCGCGGTCGATCCGGCGCACCCGTTCCCGTTCATCTCCAACCTCAGCCTGTCGCTGGCGGTCTCGGTCAAGCCGCCCGGTCACGCGCCGGTGCGCTTCGCCCGTGTCAAGGCGCCGCACATCCTGCCGCGCTGGGTACAGATCCCGCGGACGCTGCGCTTCGTGCCGGTCGAGGAGGTGATCGCGCACAACCTCGACCGCCTCTTCCCGGGCATGGAAGTCGTCGAGTCGCACCCGTTCCGGGTGACGCGCAACGCCGACGTACAGAGGAACGAGGAGACGGCCGAGGACCTGCTCGAGGCGATCCAGGAGGAGCTGCGCGAGCGCCGGTTCGCCACCATCGTGCGGCTCGAGGTCGCCGCCGGCACGCCCGAGTGGATGAAGGAGCTGCTGTGCGAGGAGCTCGAGGTGAGCTCGCCGGAGATCTTCGAGTTGGACGGGCCGCTCGCCCTGCGCGACCTGATCGGGCTCGCGAGCGGCGTGCCGTTGCCGTCGCTGCGCTACCGCCCCTGGACGCCGGTGACGCACCCGCGCCTCCACGCCGAGCCGGGCGAGGACTTCGACCTCTTCGGCGTCATCGCCGGCGGCGACCTCCTGGTCCACCACCCGTACGACTCGTTCGCCAACAGCGTGCAGCGTTTCATCGAGACGGCGGCCGACGACCCGGCCGTGCTCGCCCTCAAGCAGACCCTCTACCGCACCTCGGCCAACTCGCCGAACATGCAGGCGCTGATCCGGGCGGCGGAAATGCGCAAGCAGATCGCCGTCACGGTCGAGATCAAGGCGCGCTTCGACGAGGCGGCCAACATCGAGTGGGCCGAGGCGCTGGAGGAGGTCGGCGCCCACGTGGCCTATGGAGTGGTGGGGTTGAAGACCCACGCCAAGATCGCCCTGGTGGTGCGCCAGGAGGGCGAGGGGGGGCTGCGTTGCTATGCCCACGTCGCGACCGGCAACTACAACCCGGAGACCGCCAAGCTCTACACCGACCTCGGGCTCTTCACCAGCCGCGAGGACGTCGCCGACGACGTGGCGCAGCTCTTCAACCTGCTGACCGGCTACGTCTACGAGCCGAAGTTCAAGAAGCTGCTGGTGGCGCCGATCAACATGCGCCAGCGCTTCCTGGAGATGATCCAGCGCGAGGTCGAGCACCAGCGGGCCGGCCGCGGCGGCCATGTCATCGCCAAGGTGAACGGGCTCGACGACCTCGGCATCAGCGAGGCGCTCTACGCCGCCTCGGCCACGGGGGTAGAGATCGACCTGATCGTGCGCGGCATCTGCCGTCTGCGTCCGGGATTGCCGGGCAAGAGCGAGACGATCCGGGTGATCAGCATCGTCGGGCGCTTCCTGGAGCACGCCCGCATCTTCTACTTCGCCAACGCCGGCCGGCCGGAGATCTACATCGGCTCGGCCGACTGGATGGGCCGTAACCTCGACGCCCGAGTCGAGGCCGTCGTGCCGGTCGAGGACCCGCGGCTGCAGGAGGAGCTCAAGGCGGTCCTCGACCTGCAGCTCGGCGACAACGTCAAGGCCTGGGACCTACGGGCCGACGGCAGCTACGTCCAGCGCACCCCCGCCGAAGGCGAAGGGCCGCGCTCGAGCCAGGAGCTGCTGATGCAGCGCGCGTTGGAGCGCGGCGGCCGGTAGGGCGATCTTCCTGCAAGATAATTTCTGATGGACGGCGCGCAAAAGCGTGCTGGATGCACCTTATTGGGAAAGAGCCGGCAACAGGCTTTGAGGCGGCTTGGAGGCGACTGTGACGGTAGTGCAGCTCCAAAGCGAGATTTTTCTTGACAGACCGCCAAAAGTGCCTAATATGTTGCCGCAGTCGATCATACCGCATATCGTTAAAAGCGGATTGTCTGATGCGTGGGGCAGCAGGCCATGACGGCCCGCGGCTCGACCCCCTGAATGAGGAGGAATGGAGATGTCTCGAAGGATCGTCCAGCGCATCGTTGCCGTTCTGGCTTTGACGTGGGCCCTGCTGCTCTGGGCTCCGGCGCGGAGCGAGGCCGCGGGCTTTGCCGGCTCCGGTTGGGAGGTGGGCTCGCTGTGGGAGCAGGCCTTGAGCTGGTGGCAGGGCTTGTGGGCCCCGCCGGCGGCGGAGACCAAGCGTCCGGCCAGCAGGGAAAAGTCCACCGCCACTCCTGTCCCGTCGACGACCGGCACGAGCGACGTGACCATCACCGAGGAGAACCCGCTGCAGAGCCTTCGGGGCGAGCGGGGCGGGGCGATGGACCCCAATGGCTAACCGCTTGGACTTACGATGCGTGACCGCTATCTTTCAGAGGTCGAGTGTGAAAGAATCTCCTAGTCTTTCAGGAGTGTAAGGAGATCTTGTGACGCACCATCCCAGTGCTGCTGAGTTGGAGGGGTTGCTCCTGGGCGGTCTGGCCAAGGAGCAGGTGAAGGCCGCCGTAGCGCACCTTCTTCAGGGCTGCGCGACGTGCCAGACGATGCTGAGGACCGCCGCTGAGAAGCAGCGTATCGATCGCCGGATCCGGGGATCCGTGCTGACCGCCGTGGTCGATCAGGCGTATAGCGACGCGATCGATCGGGCGCTTGCTACGGCCCAGCAGGAGCTGAGGGCCCAGGAGGCGCTCGCGCTGCTCGTCGAAGAGGGGACAGCCGCTCTTGCCGAGGGACCGCGACGGCTTCGGGGGCTCCCGACCTTTGAAGCGCTCCTGCGGCGTAGCTGGGATCTCCGGCACGACAACCCGGCGCAGGCGGTCGAGCTTGCTCAGCGTGCCCTGAGCACGGTCGACACGTTGAGCCACGAGGGTCTCGAGGCCGAGCGGGTCGCCGATTTGCGGTGTCAGGCGTATGCCGCTCTCGGCAACGCCAGCCGGGTGGCTGACAACCTGACCGCGGCGGAAGAGCAGCTCCAGGAGGCGCTTTCCTGGTATGCGGAAGGTACCCGGGACGAGCTGCTGCTGGCGCGTCTGGCCGACTTCCAGGCTTCGTTGTACACCGACCAGCGGCGTCTCGACCTGGCCTCCAAAGTACTCGATACCGCCTATGCGATCTATCACGCCCGTGGTGAGGACCATCTCGCCGGCCGGGCCTTGATCAGCAAGGGCATCTACACCGGCTATGCCAACGACCCCGAGGGCGCCCTCCGCCTTTTGAACGAGGGCCTCGCCCGGATCGACACCCGGAGCGATCCGGACCTGACCTTGCGGGCGATCCACAGCATCGCGTGGTTCATGGTCGACCTCGGCCGCTTCCGAGACGCGCAGATGCTGGTCTGCCAGAACTTCTGGCGCTATGAGCGCAGCCACCAGGTAGACCTGCTCAGGCTCCGCTGGCTCGAAGGCCGGGCTGCCGCCGGTCTCGGCGACCTCGAGCTCGCGGAGCGCGCCCTGCTTGAGGTCAAGAGAGGTTTCGAAGCCTCCGGTCACCGTTACAACGCCGCCCTCGCCTCGTTGGACCTGGCTGTGGTCTACCTGCGCCAGGGGCGCGCCGCGGATACTCAAGGCGCTGTCCTCCAGGCGTCGGCCACCTTCCTCGACCTGCGCATCGGTCGGGAGGCGCTGTCGGCGGTTCTCGTGCTCCAGAGCGCTTTCAAGCAGGAGTTGATGGCCCAGGCCCTACTCGAGAAGGCCGTTCAGTTTTTACGGCGTGTCGAGCACGACCCCACGGTCAGCTTCAAAGCCTGGTTCCTGTAGGCAACGTCCACTCCTCCACCCCGACCAACCGGGCGAGCCGCGCGACAGCCGCTTCGAGCGCCGCCCGGCGTCCCCGGGTCTCTTTGATCCCGGGCTCCCACCAGAGCTTCTGAATCTCCAGCGCTCCGCGGTCGCGGTGGACCTTGGGGTCCAGCCTCCCGACCAGCCGCTCGCCCTCCAGGATCGGCAGCACATAATAGCCATGCCGGCGTAGGGCGGTGGGGACGAAGGCCTCGAAGCGGTAGTCGAAGCCGAACAGGCGCAACGTCCGCCGGCGGTCGCGCAGGATCGGGTCGAACGGGGAGAGCAGGCGGATACGCGGCGGGGCTGCGGGGGCTGCCGCGGCGCGGGCCTCCCAGTCCGGTAGGGCGTAAGAGTTCTGCTGGCGGTTGTCCACCGCTTCGATCCATACCGGGACAATCTCTCCGGAAGTGGCGGCCCGCTCGCACCAGGCTCGCGCCTCATTCGGGGCGACCACATCCCAGAAGGAGGCGATCTCGCCAGGCGTGGCGACTCCCAGCCGCGCGAGCGCCGAGCGGCAAGCCCAGGCGAGGTGCTCCTCGTCGTCCGGCCGCGGCGCGGCGTGGAGGTCCGGCAGCACCCGCTCGGTGAGGTCGTAGACCTTATGGAAGTGGACCCGGCGTGGGATCACGAGCTCGCCGGTCCGCCAGAGGAACTCCAACGCCGTCTTGTGCGGCTTCCAGCCCCACCAGGTCCTCTCCGCGTCCTCTCCTCGCGTGTCTTCGAAGTCCCGGGCCATCAGCGGCCCCTCGCGGGCGATCCGCTCGCGCACCTCGGCGACCACCCTCTCCGGATCGTGCCCGGCGCGCTGTCTCCACCAGGGGTGGTGGAGCACCCGGGCGCGGTACCGGTCGAAGCGGATCTTCCAGTAGGGATACCAGACCGAGGGGATAGCGGAAGCGTCGTGGGTCCAATGCTCGAACAGGCGCCGCTCCCGCTCCACCAGCCGGTCGAGCAGCGCCGGCCGGTAACCCTGGAACCGGGCGGCGAGCGTCAGGTGCTGGGCACGCTCGACGATGTTTATCGAGTCGATCTGGACGAAGCCCATCCGCTCGATGGTTTCATAGAGGGCGTCCGGCGTAGCCCGCCGGCGAGGATCGGCGAGCAGGCCCTGGGCATCGAGCAGCAGCCGGCGGGCCGCCGCGGCGGGGACGACCGGAAGAGAGGGAAGATGCCGCGCCATAGCGCGACAGGATATCGGAGAGGCGGCGGGGCCGCGAGATCCCCAGCCGTCTGAGAAATTTATACCCTGTAGCGTATAAAAATTACTTCTTTCCGCATCCGTCGATAGACATCACGCCGTCGCGGTCTCGCGGAAGGGGAGCTGCGGGTTTCGTTGTGCCCGCATCAGGTACGAGGCGACTTCGCGGATGAGACGAGGTGTAAGGCGGTTCGCCTCGGCAGCCTGCTGGACAGCGACCAGGGCAACGATCGCCTGGCGATAGACCTCCTGGGCATGGACGAGGAGGAAAGGCAGCATGGTTTCTATGAGCTGGCGTACCTCGGCAATCTGGCCTTGCTGAAGGTAGAAGCTGGCGAGATCGAGCGTTGCGGCGCAGGCGTCGAAGCCTCGTTGCTGCTCGAGCAGGCGTCGCTGCACCTCGCGGAGACGCGTCCCGGCTTCCTCGATGCGGCCCAGGCCGGCGGCGATCCGCCCTTCAAGCCAGATGAGGCGGATCCCGAACCAGGTATCGGAAGACTCCTGGAAGGTATGCCGGAGCCGCTCCAACTGACGCATCGCCTGCTCGCAACGCCCACACTCGCTCTGGTACCAGGTCAGGTTGTAGCGCGCGATCAGGACCAGGCGGGGCTCCTGGCTCCACTGGATGAGGGAAAGTCCCGCCGAGATGAGATCGATGGCCCTTTCCGGGTGGCCGGCGTCGCCCACGCAGAGCCCTTTGCTGATCAGGGCTCGCCCTTGCCGGTGCGTGTCCTTGATCTCTTCGTAGATGTCGATCACGATCTCGAGAACCTGGGCTGCCTCTTCCAGATGGCCCAGGTCCCTGAGCAGGGATGCCTTGAAATCGAGGATCCGGGCCTCTTCGAGCGGATCGGCGGAGCCGTCCTCGACGAGCTCTTCGGCGAGCGAGATCGCCTGCTCGGCGCCAATGAAGTTCGCGCCGAGCCGGCGGGCATTGCCGAGATAGGCCCAGGCGCGCGCCTTGAGATCCTGGGTCACGGAGATGCCATAGGACTGCCCATCGAGCTGGCAGGCGACCTCGATGGCAAGCTCGGCCAGCTCCCTGGAGAGGGTGGTGTCCCGGAAGCCCTCGTCGAAGCTGCGCTCGATCAGCAGCTCGCAGACGGCGGGGGTCTGGAAACGGCGGTTGGAACGGGCCAGCGCCCGGCGTGTCTCGGCAGGCTGCCGGTTCAGCTCCTCCAGGAGGCCGGGCGCGGCCTCCCGTTCGAGGGAGATCAGGGCGAGCCGCTGCTCGAGCCGGTTGTAGACCTGGTCCCAGGCCACGGTATCGTGTCCCGGGGATACCGCCCTGGTGTCGGCCGGTTCGGGCTTTGGCCCCAAGACGAGCTCGAACACCGGCAGCAGCCGGTCCACCTCCTCCTGGCAGACGGCGCAGCCCGCGCGTAAGTGGTGCTCGATCCAGTGCTCCTCGGCCGCCGGCGCATGGCCGCTGACGAAGCGCTCCAGCGCCTTGCGGTCCGGATGGTGTCCGCTCATCTCCAACCTCCCATCTCCCATCAGAAACACACCCGTTCCACCACCCCACCAGCACAATTCGGCTCGGTGCGGGATCCCCGCGCTCCGAAGCCGCCCCTTTTTCTCTTTTTCCTCTTGGAGGACCCGGTTTGGCCCCCTGCTCCGGCCAGACCTTTTTCAGCCTCTACCATTAAAGTTGCTTCAAGGGCAAAAAAAGTGACACGCGAGTGACGCAATCGTGGCCGGGGATGGAAGAAGACCGGATACCAGGGCTCTCTCAAGGGAAGGAAGAGCGTTAAGCCAGGGCTTTTCCGGGTCCGTGTAGCTCTTTCAAGGGACCGTCTTGGGGGTCGGCGGCCGGAGCTCAAGGGGCTCGCTGTCCGGCTCCTAAGTCGAGGATGGTCCACGTCTTGCAAACCCTCTTCGGTGCGAGCGAGGGACCTACTGGAAGTGCTTACTAAGAGTTTTTGGATCGGCGGGTTTGAATGCTCCTGCCATCGTCGACGTGACGGCAGGCGGCTCGACCTCTTGGCGGCTACGCTTCACGACCGCTTTGTCGTGGCGGATTACCGCCGGTTGCTCCGGGCGGGGATCGCGACGGCGCGGGAGGGGGTCCGGTGGCATCGGGTCGAGCGGTCCCCCGGCCGGTACGACATGTCGTCGTTGCTCCCCCTGGTCCGTGCCGCCCGCGACACCGGCGTCCAGGTGATCTGGGACCTCTGCCACTATGGATGGCCGGAGGATCTGGACGTTTTCCGGCCTGAGTTCGTGGACCGGTTCGCCGAGTACGCGCGGGCGGTGGCCTGTCTGATCTCGGAAGAGACGGACGAGCCGCCGGTGTGGGTCCCCGTCAACGAGATCTCGTTCCTGTCCTGGGCCGGCGGCGAAGTCGCCTATCTGAACCCGTTCGCAACGGCCCAGGGCTTCGAGCTCAAGACACAGCTCATCCGGGCGAGCCTCGCGACGATCGACGCCGTCTGGGAGGTGGATCCGCGAGCCCGCATCCTTCACGCCGACCCTGCCATCCACATCGTCGCGGCCCCGGATCGCCCGGAAGACATCCCCGAGGCGGAGGCGAAGCGGCTGGCCCAGTACCAGGCCTGGGAGATGCTGGCGGGACAGATCTGGCCGCAGCTCGGAGGCGACGCGAGGTATCTCGATCTCCTGGGGGTCAACTACTACCCCTCGAATCAGTGGGTCATGGACGGGCCCAAGGTTAACCAGGGCGATCCGCTCTACCGTCCTTTCCGCGAGATCCTCGAAGAGATCTGGCAACGCTTCGGGCGGCCGATGCTGATCGCAGAGACCGGGGCCGAAGGCGACGCGCGGGCACCCTGGCTGCGCTATGTCGCCGAGGAGGTCCGGGCGGCCCGGCGCGCCGGCGTGCCGGTCGAAGGGGTCTGCCTTTACCCGATCGTCGACTATCCCGGCTGGGACGACGACCGCCACTGCCCGAGCGGCCTCTGGGGTTTCCCCGACGCCCGCGGCGAGCGGCCGGTCTATCTGCCGCTCGCCCAGGAGCTCGAGCGGCAGGGCGAGCGGCTGCGGCGCGAGAGCCCGGCCTCCGATCCTTTGTCATCCCATCCGGCCGACGCGCCGGATCTCAACCCGGAGGAGGAGGAGATCGAGCATGCCGCTTTCTAGCCGAGCCGGGGGCCGTGACACCGCGCGTGCCCACAAACCGGATCTCGTCTGTCTTTCGCATCTGCGCTGGGACTTTGTCTACCAGCGGCCGCAGCACCTGATGAGCCGGTTCGCCCGTGACCGCAGGGTCTTCTTCGTCGAAGAGCCGAGGGAGCATGAAGGACCGCCGCGGATGGACGTCGGCGATCGTCCCGAAGGGGTACGGGTCGCGGTGCCGCATCTGCCGCCGGGGCTCAGCCCCGAGCAGGCGGAGGCGGCCCAGCGCGACCTCCTGCGCGGTCTCCTCGCCGGCCAGGACATCTCCGAGTACATCCTCTGGTACTACACGCCGATGGCGCTCGCCTTTACCGCGGACCTGGCTCCCGCCGCGGTGGTCTACGACTGCATGGACGAGCTGTCCATGTTCCGCGGCGCGCCGCCGGCTCTCCTCGAGCGCGAGGCGAAGCTGCTGGAGACCGCGGATCTGGTCTTCACCGGCGGTCACAGCCTTTACGAGGCGAAACGGGAACGCCATCCGGACGTCTACGCCTTTCCGAGCAGCATCGACGCCGAGCACTTCGGCCGGGCGCGCCATGGCCGCGATGCGGCGGCCGAGCCCCGCGACCATTCGCCCATCCCCCGGCCGCGTCTGGGGTACTTCGGAGTGATCGACGAGCGGATCGACCTGGACCTGCTGGCGGGCGTCGCCGAGATGCGCCCGGACTGGCAGCTCGTGATGCTCGGACCGGTGGTCAAGATCGACCCCGCGACCCTGCCGCGCCGCGCCAACATCCATTACCTCGGGATGAAGAAGTACGAGGAGCTGCCGGACTACCTGGCCAGCTGGGATGTCGCTCTGATGCCGTTCGCCCGCAACGAGTCGACCCGCTTCATCAGCCCCACCAAGACGCCGGAGTACCTGGCGGGAGGCCGGCCGGTCGTGTCGACGCCGATCCGCGACGTGGTGCGGCCTTACGGCGATCAGGGGCTGGTCGAAATCGCCGAGGACGTGGAAGGCTTCGCAGCTGCGGTTTCCCGGCTCCTCGACGGCTGGCACGGCGGCGAGAGCCGCGAAGAGTGGCTGCGTCGCGTCGACGAGTTCCTCTCCGGGAGCTCCTGGAGCCGTACCTGGCAGCAGATGTCCGACCTCATCGATTCGGCCGTCGCGGCGCGGCGCCGGGTCGCCTGAGGTTCGTGTTGGAAGTTGCAGCGTTCGCCCCCCGGTGCGCTGACGCATCCGAGTGAGTTTTTCTATAGAACTGGGGAAAGGAGCCATCAATGTTCGACTATTTAATTGTGGGGGCTGGTTTTGCGGGGAGCGTCCTGGCCGAGCGGCTGGCGCGGGGAGCGGGCAAGAAGGTTTTGCTCGTTGACCGGCGCCCTCACATCGGGGGCAACGCCTACGACCACTACGATGCCGCCGGCATCCTGGTCCACAAGTACGGACCCCACATTTTCCATACGAACTCCAAGGAGGTCTTCGAGTACCTCTCGCAGTTCACCGAATGGCGCCCCTATGAGCACCGGGTGCGCGCCAGCGTCGACGGCCAGCTCGTGCCGATTCCCATCAACCTCGACACCATCAACCAGCTCTACGGCTTGAAGCTCAACAGCATGGAGGTGGAGAAGTTCTTTGCCTCGGTGGCCGAGCCGGTCGAGTGCGTCCGCACCTCCGAGGACGTGGTGGTCTCCAAGGTTGGCCGCGAGCTCTATGAGAAGTTCTTCCGCGGCTATACCCGCAAGCAGTGGGGGCTCGACCCGTCGGATCTCGACGCCATGGTGACGGCGCGCGTGCCGGTGCGGACGAACCGAGATGACCGCTACTTCGCGGACATGTACCAGGCCATGCCGCTCCAGGGCTACACGCGCATGTTCGAGAAGATGCTGGACCATGAGAACGTCAAGATCCTGCTGAACTGCGATTACCGCGAGGTGGCTGACGAGGTCTCCTACGAGAAGCTGATCTACACCGGGCCGATCGACGAGTTCTTCGACTTCCGCTACGGCAAGCTGCCGTACCGGTCGCTCCAGTTCAAATTTGAGACGGTCAACCAGGAGTGGGTGCAGCCGGTGGCGGTCGTCAACTACCCGAACGAGCACCTCTATACGCGGGTGACCGAGTTCAAGCACCTGACCGGCCAGGAGCACAAGAAGAGCACCCTGGTCTCCGAGTACCCGATGGCGGAGGGGGACCCGTACTACCCGGTGCCGCGCCAGGAGAACAACGACCTCTACAAGAAGTACCAGGCCCTGGCTGAGGCGAACCCGGACGTCCACTTCGTGGGGCGGCTCGCCACCTACAAGTACTACAACATGGACCAGGTGGTGGCGCAGGCGCTGTCGGTCTACGCCAGGATCGTGGGGCAGAAGCGCTCCGAGGCCAGCCGGTCCACCACCTTGACCGTGCCGACGTCACGCCAGGAGCGGCGGCGGACGACGACGGTGGTCGAGGCTCCCCAGCTTGCCAAGAAGGGAGCGTAGGAG
>JBKKAU010000717.1:0-4599 GCA_046714475.1 Thermoanaerobaculia bacterium | reverse complement strand
GCCCTCAGGCGTGTACATCGCGCAGTGCATTTTCCCGGTCGCGGGATCGGTGTGGCAGACCCTTTCCGAACAGCATTCTCCACTTTTGCTCTTGTTCAACGCGGAACCTGGGGTCAAGCCCGGCAGGAAGCTCGAAGCGCGGGGGAGCCGGGTGTCAGGGATCAGATCGCCATTCGTGTCGAGAACCACGGCGTCCAGGTTCTTCGTCGCCGCTCCGTCGGCGAGGCTCCACGGAACCGGAGTGGCAGGGAAGGTGAAGCTTCCCGTGAGCTCGAGCTTCCGCGCACTCTTGCCCCTGGCGCTCCGGGCGGGCTTGACGGGGATGAAGGTCAGGCGCACATCGACCGCGAGAGGCGCGACGAAGCTCCCCCCGTCCTTCTCCGTGCGATGGATGCGCATCGTCGTCACCCGCTGCTGGTCGCCAAGCGAGACATAGGCGTGGAAGGCCCCGCAGGAGGTCTTGACCGGGTCGATGCTGACCAGAGACAGGGCCCGGAACCGGAGGCGGGTCACCGCGGTCCCCTGCGCGTCGAAGACGGCGTCGTCGAGCCGCTCGACCACCGTGTCAGCCATGCCCAACTGCCCCGGAACCTCGGTCGCGAGCGGCAGTCCCTTGAACGCGATCCTGCCGGTGAAGGGCTTCGAGCCCTTGCAGAAGAAGCCGGCGGGGATCGGGCCGCGGGCAAAATCATAGGCGGTCTGGCCGTCGGCCGGGGTCATGAAGACGTCGATGCCGCGCTCGATCACGGGAGCGGCGGCCAGAGGAGAGAGACTGAGCAGAAATGAGCACGCGAGCGCTGTCAGGATCCTTCTGTTCCTCACGCAACCTCCTTGTCCCACGGGACGATAGGTACCGCGAGCACCCTCAGACCGAGCGGGTGCGGCGGCGGATGAATGGAGCGCTTCAATGATTCACCCCTAAAAGAAAGGGTGTTCACCCTGCGCCCCGCGGGACAGCGCGGCGAAGCTTCTGGGACAATAGAGACTCCGGAAGCTTCGGAGAACCGGAGAGACTCCCGAGGCTTCGGGAACAATGCTGGACGGTAGCGCGTCCGTTTCTCTGGTGAGCGGCGGAGGCCTTAAAGCCTCTTCTGGTGACGCTCGATCCCGATCCCGGATCCTCGCTCAACCCGGAGGGTCCAGGTCTAGCAGCGGTCGGTGTGGGCACCGCTGCAGGGGCGGCAGCTATACAGTCCGGATACGGCCCCGCCCTGAACGCCCGTGAGATCCTCCTCCTCCAAGGCCCGCAACGTCTCACGGTTCAACTTCAACTTCGTGGTCACTTCTTTCTTCTTCATCGAAGATCTCCTTTGCTGAGTAGCCGGTTGCGGTCCAGTCCGGTATACCGCTGGGTCTTACTAGACATGGTGCCATCTTCCGCCCTGCCGTGACAGCTAAAGAAAGACGGCGCAGCCCTCGCTCCTCCATCACCCCGCCCTCTTCCCCGGTCCGCAGCCCAGGGCGGACGGCTCGCCCCTCTTCCTGTTGCCTGGCACCCCGGTACCCTCTCCGGTCCGATCCTCCGGGAAGGGGTGGAAGTCGCGCCTCCGGCCGAGGCCGGAGGGCGAGTGTCTCCTGGTCTATTGGTAGGTGGAGGTGCAGTTCCACTCAGGGCAGGACATGGTGTAGTCGCAGCAGGTGGCCGGGCCGGTGAACGAGACGCAGGTCGTCCTCGAGGGCGGCGCACCGCCGGCCACGTTCTCCAGGGACCGCAGGGTTTCACGCGTGAGCACCAGCTTCTTCGTCTTCTTCATTGTCACTCCTTGTTGAACGCGCCATCCGACGCGGCGCGCAGTCTAATCTCTTGAGTGTCTCTCGCGGCAGATTGCGCTCCGCAAGGGGGCTCGGCGCCGTAGAGATGATCGTGGTCCTGTACCCTGCATCGCCGCGCCGCCAAGACTGCGGGGATGCTCCTCGTGCCTTTCCTACTGGAAGGGATTCTCGTCCGCCGTCGGCCCGTAGAGCGACGGGACGGGAACGTCGTTGAGCCGCAGGTACACCGTGAGCTGGCCCCTGTGGTGCGCCAGGTGGTTGAGGGTCGAGTCGCGAATGGCGACGTAGCGCGGCACGTCCAGCGCCACCTGTCCCTGGACGACCAGCCGCCAGTGCGTCGTCAGGAGGTGCTCGTCGGTTGCGCCGGCGAGGGCCTCCCGTGCCCGGGCCACGGCCTTGTCGAACCCCTCCAGGAGCTCGCGGTTCGTGTCGTAGGCCCCGGTCTTGTACTCGCCCGGCGCCTCGAGATCCAGCTCGTCCTGGGTGACGATGGCGGCAATCCAGGACGGCATCGTGGCGATGAGACCCGCCAGGTAGCCGAGGGGCATCGATTTCTCGTGCGGCTTCCAGTCGTTGCATCCTTCCGGGACGCGCTCCAGCGCGCGGCGGGTCCCGGCTGCTTCTCGGTCCAACTCGGCCAGCAACAGCTCTGCGATCGTCGGCATCGTCGTCCTCCCTTCCTTCGTCGATCACACCCAACCTCATGCTCGCCCTGTGCCAAGTTCCTCGATTCGGGCAGGCAAGACAGGGCACGCCCCGAGCACGGGGCTCCGCCGGAGTTGAGGTATACGTGGAGGTTCTCGCCGTCCGGCGTCCCGCCCGCCCGGAGTGGTCGAAGTGTGTCGCGTTTGCTCGGAAGAAGGCAGAAGGCTTCGTGGGGATTCGACAGGAAGACCTCTGGAGGTCGATTTCCCCTCGGACTCCCCCTGTTTGGCCCGATCTGGACTCCCTCTCCCGCCGTGAACACCCGTTCAGGAACTGGCCGAGGCATTTAAGCCCTTCCTGTTGGCTGGCACCCTGTCCTGCTGGTATACCCTATCCCGGTGAGGGTTGCAGGGGATGAAGCCAAGAACCTCGAGAACCGCAAAAGCATGGCATCTCCTTCGAGGAGGCGAAGGAGCCCCTGGCGGTTCGGCTGGCACTCGTCTCCTCGGACCCCGCACAGTTCCGGAATAATTCTCCGCCATGCCGTATTGACGAAGATTACCCCTCGCGCTTCCGGTGCAAGCCGGCAGCGGAATTCATCGTTGGTCGCAGTAAAGGAGTCCGTAGTGTCAACACCTGCCTGCTCACTCGTCCGCCCCAGGCTTCTCGTCCTCGGTTTGCTGATCGGTCTTCTGACCTCCTTCTCTTCCTTCGCCTCTCCAGTCGCGCCGGTCCCGGACGGGACGGCTCCCCTTTCCAGCCTCACCCCGCGGGTGCCGGTCGACGGCGCCCTGTACGTGCTGCCTGCCGAAACTCCCGTTGGCCGCGTGGTCGTGAAGCTCCACGAGGGCACGCACGTGCGCCTGCGCAACGGGACCCTCACTCCCCTGGAGCGCGACGCGCGCCAAGGCGCGGCGATGGCGGCGCACGGGCTCACCGAGGCCCAGCTCCACAAGGACGTCGCGGCGATCCACCGGCTGGCCGCGCAGGAATCTCTGGCGCGCGGCATCGGCCGGCTGTTCACCCAGGACGAGCCGCTGCTCGCCGAGCGCCGCCGCACCGGCGAGGCGAGGAGCGGCCGCGAGCTGGCCGACCTCGACCTCTACTTCGAGATCCTGCTCCCGCCGGGGACCACCCAGGGCGAGGTCTCCGCGTTCGTGGCCCGGCTCGACGCCCTGCCCAGCGTCGAAGTGGCCTATGCGGAGCCGATCCCCGCGCCCGCCCAGGTGCCGACGGCCAACCTCCAGGGCAACCAGGGGTATCTCAACGCCGCCCCCCGCGGCATCGACGCCCTCTATTCCTGGACCTTTCCAGGCGGCCGGGGGGAGGGGATGCGGATCGTCGACGTCGAGGACAACTGGTTCGACGAGAACCACGAGGACCTGCCGCGGCCGCTCTTCTATGGCAACGTCGAGGATGCAACCCTGAACGTCACCGAGCACGGCACCAACGTGATGGGAGTGATGCTGGCCGTCGACAACGGCTTCGGCGTCACCGGGATCGCCCACCTGGCGCAGGCCGGGTATCAGACCACGTCGGCCACCGCCGCGAACCGGAACGCGGCCGACGCCATCAACCGCGCCGCGACCGCGGCGGGGCCGCTGACGGGGGTCATCCTGATCGAGCTTCAATTCCCGGGCCCGCTCACTCCGGCCTGCACCCGCTGCCCCGGCGGCAACGGCTCTTGCGGCTACATCGCCGCGGAGTTCTGGCAGGCCAACTATGACGCGATCGACACCGCCACGGCCAACGGCACCATCGTCGTCGAGGCGGCCGGCAACGGCGAGGCCAACCTGGACGATCCCAGGTACGGCAACCTCTTCAACCGCGCGCGGCGCGACTCGTGGGCCATCCTCGTCGGCGCAAGCGGCGGCGCGACCGCCGCGCAGGACCTGACCGCCAGCCCCGCCTGCTTCACCAACTCCGGCAGCCGGGTGGACCTGCGCGCCTGGGGCAATCACGTGGCCACCACCGGGCCGCTTTGTGATCGCTTCGGTTGTGTCGCCAATCTGGCGGACAATGGGCCGCACCGGGAGTACACGGCCAGCTTCGGCGGGACCTCCGCCGCCACGCCCATCGTGGCCGGCGCGGCGGCGGACCTCCAGGGCATCCGCATCGCCAGCGGCTGGGGCGCGGCCGGCCCGCCCGTCCTGCGCCAGCTCCTGGTCGACACCGGCACGC
>JBKKAU010000716.1:0-6214 GCA_046714475.1 Thermoanaerobaculia bacterium | reverse complement strand
CCGCGGTCAGGGCGGCCTGGGGGGCGGCAGGGGGGTCGTGGGGCCGGGCGATGCGGCGCGCCACGTCGGTCCCGGACAGCACCGCCAGGGGGATGACGAGCAGCAGCAGGCCGAACGCCAGGTCGCGGCCGCGGCGTACGCCGGCCAGGGCGGCGCCCCTCGGCCGCTCGACCGCCACCGCCCAGCCGATCTCGGGGATGCGGGCGAAGGCCGCCAGCCGGTGGCGGCTGGAGAGCACGTGGCCTTCCTGGACCTCCCGGTCCCAACCGGGGGGCAGCGGTGGGATCACCGGCTGCTCGCCGCTGCCGGCCATCAGGGCCCGCAGCTCCTCCGGCGCGGCCTCCCGGGAGGCGATGAGCCGGCCGTGGCCGTCCGCCAGATAGACGCTGGAGGCGGGCCGGCCGATCCGCCGCGCCAGGGCTTCCGAGTCGAAGGCCGTGACCAGGACTCCGGCGAGCTGGTTGCGCAGGCCGAGGATCGGGGCGGTGAAGAGCAGCGTGGCGGGGCCGTCTTCGGATACCAGCCGGACGCTGATGTCGCGCTGCGGCTGGAGCCGCACCTCCCGGGCCAGGCCGCGCCAGATGCCGGGCGGCACCGCCGTCTTTCCCACCTGGGCGATCACCTCGCCGCCGAGGTCCAGGGTCAGGAACGCCGTGACGTCCCGGTAGGCCGGCCGCGCCGACTCGAGGAGCCTCTGCTGCACGGGAGGGACGAGAGGCGCCCGCCCCGCCAGCGCGGCCACGGTCGCGGCCCGCGCGGCGTTCAGGTTGACATAGTCGGAGACACTGCGCGCGATGGAGAGCGCCTCGATCTGCCGCGCTTCGAGGACCTGCTCGACCGCCAGCCTCTCCTCCTGGGAGGTCGCCACCGCCGCCGTCAGGATCAGGGCGATCGACGTCGCCGCGGCAAGGGCGAGCGCCAGCCGGGTCCGCAACGCCGAGGTGTCCAGCCCGGCGAGCCACTGCGTCAGCCAGGGGAGCAGCGCCAGGGCCGCGCCACAGCCCCAGTAGAGGAGGATGCCGGTCCAGGAACGGCGGGGGAAGGAGACGACCGCGCCGTAGGCGATGAACACAGTGCCCGCCGCGAGGTGCGCCGCGACGAGCAGACTGCGGGCCAGCCGGGCGCGCAGGTGCACCAGGCAGAGCAGCGCCCCGCTCGCCAGCAGCATCAGGCCGAGCACCGGGAAATGCGGCCGCGCGATGTCGAAGTACGAGTTTTGAAAGAGCTTTGAGAGCCCGACCAGGGCGAAGCCGTTGGCGATGCCCAAGGCCGCCATGCTCAGGGCGAAGAGGTCGCGGCCGGCTTCGAGGCGCGCCGGCCGGGCGTAGGACACCAGACCGGCCAGCGCCGTCCCCACGCCGATCACGCCGTAGGCGGTCATGCCGGTCCAGATCTCCATCCGTCCGAAGCTCGCCGCCAGCAGCAGCAGCACCAGCCCGGCGCCGCCATGGACCGGCAGGCTGAACCTCCGCCGGGGCTGCAGCACGCTGACGGCGAGCAGCGCCATGCCGGCGGCGAGCGCGCCCGTCGCCCACCAGGTCTGGTAGGGCAGCAGCCCGAGATAGGGGGGACCCGAGAAGTGGTGCGGCGCGACCAGCGCGAAGGCGCCGACCAGCGCCAGATAGAGGCCGATCACCCAGCGCAGGCTCTCCGCGCTCCAGCCCCGCTGCTCCACATCGGATCGTCCGCGAAGCTCCAGGTTCAAGGTCTCTCCTGACCGGCTAGAATGCCCTGACTTCGAAATGATATGCACGCCGCCGGGGGACGGGGCGTGCGGAGGAGCAGACCATGCCGAGACGATCGAGCCCGACCCGGCGCGCCTTGCCGGTCTTCATCATCCTTGCCACCGCCCTGTCTGCGATGGCGGCCGATGCCCCCGAGCAACCGCTGCTCGGCTTCAGCAACGAACGTGCCGCGGAGCAGCGGGCGCGCGAAGCGCGGTTCGACGCCGCCCTCAAGGCCGAAAACCTGCGCGAGTGGATGCGCCGCATGTCGTCGCGCCCCCACCCGGTGGGCTCCCCCTGGAGCAAGGACAACGCCGAGTTCATGGCCGGCCTCTTCCGCTCCTGGGGCTACGACACCCGGATCGAGGAGTTCCAGGTCCTCTTCCCCACCCCCAAGGTCCGCCTGCTGGAGATGACCGCGCCCACCCGCTTCACCGCCGCGCTCACCGAGACGCCGGTCGCCGGGGACGCGACCTCTGGCCAGACCGGCGAGCAGCTCCCCCCCTACAACGCCTACTCGATCGACGGCGACGTCACCGGCGAGTTGGTCTACGTCAACTACGGCGTGCCGCGCGACTACGAGGAGCTGGCGCGCCGCGGCATCGACGTCAAGGGCAAGATCGCGCTGGCGCGCTACGGCGGCTCCTGGCGCGGCATCAAGCCCAAGGTCGCGGCCGAGCACGGCGCCATCGGCTGCCTGATCTACTCCGACCCGCGCGACGACGGCTATTTCCAGGGCGACCCCTACCCCAAGGGGGGCTGGCGGCCCGAGCAGGGGGCGCAGCGCGGCTCGGTCGTCGACATGCCGACCTATCCGGGCGATCCGCTCACCCCCTTCGTCGGCGCCACCCGCGGCGCCAAGCGGCTGCCGCGCGAGAAGGCCGAAACCCTGACCCGCATCCCGGTGCTGCCGATCTCCTACGCCGACGCCCTGCCGCTGCTCCAGGCCCTGGGCGGCCCCATGGCCCCGCAGGCCTGGCGCGGCGCCCTGCCGGTCCCCTACCGCATGGGCCCCGGCCCGGCCAAGGTCCGCCTCAAGCTGGAGTTCAACTGGGAGCTCGCCACCGCCTACAACGTGCTGGCCTTCCTCCCCGGCGCCGAGCGCCCCGACCAGTGGGTCCTGCGCGGCAACCACCACGACGCCTGGGTCAACGGCGCCATGGACCCGGTGAGCGGCATGGTCGCCGTGCTCGAGGAGGCCCGCGCCGTCTCCGAGCTGGTCAAGACCGGCTGGCGGCCGAAGCGCACCATCGTCTACGCCGGCTGGGACGCCGAGGAGCCCGGCCTCCTCGGATCGGTCGAATGGGCCGAAGCCCACGCCGACGAGCTGCGCGACAAGGCGGTCGCCTACATCAACTCCGACAGTAACTCGCGCGGCTTCCTCGAGGCCGGCGGCTCGCACACCCTGGAGGCCTTCTTCGACCAGGTGGCGCGCGACGTCACCGATCCGCAGAAGAAGGTGAGCGTGGCCGAGCGCCTGCGCGCCGGCACCATCGTCCAGGGCTCGCCCGAGGAGGCGCGCGAGGCGCGCGACAGCGCGGACCTGCGCCTCTCTCCGCTCGGCTCGGGGTCGGACTACACGCCGTTCCTCCAGCACCTCGGCATCGCCTCGCTCCACATCGGCTATGGCGGCGAGGACGAGTACGGCGAGTACCATTCGATCTACGACTCCTTCGACCACTACATCCGTTTCATGGACCCGACCTTCGAATACGGACTGGCCCTGGCCCGGACCGGCGGCCGCGCCGTGATGCGGCTCGCCGACGCCGACGTCCTGCCCTTCGAGTTCACCCGCTTCGCCGGCACGGTCGGCCGCTACGTCCGCGAGGTCGAGGAGCTGGCCGGGCAGATGCGGCAGGAGACCGCGGAGCGCAACCGCCGGCTCGACGACCGCGCCTACGAGCTGGCCGACGATCCCAAGCAGCCCCTGACCGCGCCGAAGCGGCTCGACCCGGTGCCGCACCTCAACTTCGCTCCGCTCAAGAACGCCCAGGCGGCCCTGGAGGCGAGCGCCAAGGCCTATGAGAAGGCCATGAGCGCGGGACGCGTGCCTCCGGCCCTGTCGGCCCTGTCGGCCGACATCCAGAAGCGGCTGGACGCGATCCTGATGAAGACCGAGCGCGCCCTCACCCGCCGCGAGGGGCTGCCGCGCCGCCCGTGGTACGTCCATCACATCTACGCTCCGGGCTTCTACACCGGCTACGGCGTCAAGACCCTCCCCACCGTGCGCGAGGCCATCGAGCAGCGCGAGTGGCGGGAGGCCGAGGAGCAGATCGGCGTCACCGCCCGGGTGATCGAAGGCTTCGCCAGGGAGATCGACCGGGCGGCGGCGGCGCTCAAGTGACGTCGACGTCGAACGTGCCGGTCCGCACCGCGCCGCCGGTCTTGACCTGCACCCAGACGCGGTAGGCCCCGGGACGCGGGAACTCGTAGGGGAACGACACGGCCGCACCCGGCCCTTGCGGCATGACATGGTCGTCGGGCATGGCGGCAGGCGCGGTGAGTCCAGACGACGCGGGAGCGGCTGGCCGCGACGGCCGCGACGGCCGTTCCCGCCCCTCCTCGTAAGCATGCCGCGCGACGGCCGAGACGTTGCCCATCGGGTGCAGGTGGACGAACACCTCGCCGTCGTCGCGCGACACCACGGCGTGGCCCGTCATCCCCATGTAGGGCTCCAGCGCCGCGGCCTTGCCGTCCGGCCCGTGGACCGCGAAGCGCAGCGTCGTCTCGCGGCCGGCGGCGAACGGCTCCGGGTCGCGGTCCCAGACCATCATGAAGCCGTCGCCCAGGTCGCTCATCGCCTTCTGGCCCGGCACGGTGCCGCAGTCGAACGGCGCCATGGCCCAGGAGTCGTCGGCGGTGGCCGCCGGTCCGGCGGCGTCGGTGGGCGCCGGTCCGGCGGCGTCGGCGACCGCAGGCGCACCCCCCGGGGGCGGCGGCACGCTGACCTTGGCGACCAGCGTGCGGGTGAAGCCGCTCTCGTGGGTGACGTCGCCATACAGGCGGTAGTTGCCCGCCGGTACATTCGGAAGGGCGGCCCGGAAGCGCCCCTCCTCGGCGGCCCCCACCGGCTCCGGGTGGAGATGGGCGAAGGCGTCGAGGCCCGGCTCGCGCACCAGGAACAGGTGCATCAGCTTGCCGTGGTCCGGGATCAGCGGCGACCAGCCGGCGTCGTTCCAGCGCGGGTCGTCGACGCGCATCTCCAGCGTCCGGCCCGTCCCGCCTTTATCTCGAGGCAAGGGGCGCACCTCGGCCTGGACCGAGTAGGGGCGGTCGAGCCGCGCCTGGTGCTCGGCGGCGACGCCGTCCCACCAGCGCTTGCCGCCCCACAGCGCCAGGCCGAGGAGCAGGGCGGTCGACGCCATGACCCGCCAGGCCCGGGCGCGGCGGCGGGAGTCGGGCCTCTGGCCGGGTTCAAGCCCGCCCTCGCGCACCGCCGCCCCCGCCAGGCTGACCATGCCCAGGAAGAGCACGGCGCCGAGGAGAGCCAGGACGGTCCCCATGCCCCGGCCCATGGGCAGCAGGCGCGTCGGCGCGGCGGAGACCGGGACGGCGACCTCCCCCTCCCCGCGCGGCCCGGCGACGCGCACGCGGATGTTGTAGGCGCCCGTGGTCATCATCCAGAGCTGGGCGCTCCAGAGGCCGGGCTCCCCGGCCACCGGACGCGCCTCGTCAGGGGGCCGGGACCCGGCCTCCCCCGCCTCCCAGTGGACCGGCTGGGCGGTGACGCGGTCGATCCGGCCGGCCTTACTGCGCAGCGTGACCTCCGCGATGCCGGGGATCACCTCCGGCGGCCGGACGATGACCCGCACCGGGTAGGGCCCGGCCTCCCCCTCATAGAAGAGAGTGGGGCTGCCCACGTGCCCCCAGGAGACCAGGGCAACCGCCAGGAGCGCCGGCAGGCGGAGCGCCCTCATCGCTTCACCTTCGTCATCCAGGCCCCGAACCAGAGGCCGACCCGCGCCGACGCCGTCGCCAGCAGGAAGGCGACGGCGACCGCCGCCGGGGTGACCGGGTCGGTGTCCAGCTCCCAGAACCGATAGCGCCAGTCGCCGAGCCGCGAGCTGTACATCCACTGGTCCGCCGCGAAGAACCAGTTGCGGCCGAACGGCGTCAGCATCAACGCCGAAAAGTGCCACTGCACGAGGAGGAAGAGGCCGGTGAACGACGCGCCCAGCGCCGGCGCCAGCAGCCATCCGGAACGGTCGCCCCCCACGCGATAAAACCGCCGCAGCAGCAGGTCGAACGCCACCGCCGGGACGATCAGCAGCGCCGGGAACGGCGGCGGCCACAGGTGGTCCACCGGGTTGAAGATCGGCGCCAGCATGGGGGTCGCCGGGAACAGCGGCAGGATCCAGGTCATGGCGAGCCGGACCGCCATGAAAGCGGCGGCGGCGGTGGTCGCCGGCCAGCGCAGGCGCACGGCGCAGGCGATCGCGGCCAGCAGCAGCGGGTAGGCGGCGCTCCCGACCTTGTAGAAGGTGGCGGCG
>JBKKAU010000715.1:0-5623 GCA_046714475.1 Thermoanaerobaculia bacterium | reverse complement strand
GGAGACGGTGCGGTAGAGCTGCGTACGGTGCGGTGTGTCTGGTGACTCTACCGCGCTGTATTGGGAGCCGCCGCGCCGTAATCGGCGGTGCGGTGTATCTGGAGACGGTGCGGTAGAACTGCGTACGGTGCGATAAAATTCCTGGCGGCGCGGTGTGTCTGGCGACTCCACCGCGCCGTATCGGGAGCCACCGCGCCGTAACTGGCGGTGCGGTGCTCTGGCGACGGTGCGGCGAAGATCTTGGCGACGCGGCGGAGCGGCGGAGATCGAAGTGGATGGCCTTCCGGAAAGCGAAGAACCTGGGAGCCCAGACATCTTCCGCCCAGATCCTTCCGACCTCCAGGAAAACCGTCTCCAGCCGTCAGACCTCGGAGACGTCAGCCCGCCGGGGCCGTTCCCAGGGGTATCCGATCCGGAGGAGGGCCACCGTGGTTCCTTGCTGGCGTGCTTGACATCCCGCTCCTTTGCGCCTTACCTTCTAGTAAGGAAATGGAGGGAGAGTAAGGATGCCCACCGCGACCATGACCAGCAAAGGTCAGATCACGATTCCCAAGGAGGTCCGGGATGTCCTGGGGCTGGAAGCGGGGCATCGTGTCTCCTTCCAGATCAGGGAGGACGGAGTCGTTGAAATGCTTCCCGAGACCGTGGACCTCATGTCCTTGCGAGGCATCTTCAAGCCCCCGGTTCAGGGCGTGACCTTGGAAGACATGGAAGAAGCGATCCGCAAGGGAGTCGCCGGGGAGTGATCGCGCTCGATACGAACGTTTTGGTGCGGTTCCTGGTCCAGGACGACGACGGCCAGACCGCCCGCGTCCAGGCTCTCCTCCAGAGGGCGATCGATCAAGGCGTCTCCTGCTATGTCTCCGACGTGGCACTCTGCGAGTTGGTCTGGGTGCTTGAGAGGTCGTACAAGATCCACCGCGAGGAGATCGGGCAGGGCCTGCGCCAATTGCTACGGGCTCGCCATCTCCTGTTCTCCTCGACAGATCGTCTCTTTCGCGCTCTGAAGGCCTACGCCTCGCGCCGCGGTGATTTCGCCGATTACGTGATCCGGGAGCATGCCCGTTCGGCCGGATGTGAATCCGTGGCGACCTTTGACAAGGCTCTGCTTACGGAACAGGGCTTCATGGCGCCCTGAAACCCGACGCCGCTCGGCCCTACATCTTCCCGTAATTCGGCCCGCCCCCGCCCTCCGGGGGAACCCACGTGATGATGCCGTACGGGTCCATGATGTCGCAGGTCTTGCAGTGGACGCAGTTGCTGGCGTTGATCTGCAGTCGTTCACCTGTCGGGGAGGCCGTGTCGGGGACCATCTCGTAGACGGCGGCGGGGCAGAAGCGCTGGCAGGGGTTGGCGTACTCGACCGCGCACTGGTAGATGCAGATGTCGGTGTCGGCGACCAGCAGGTGGACGGGCTGGTCTTCCTCGTGCGCTGTGCCTGAGTTGTAGACGTCGGCCAGACGGTCGAAGGTGAGCTTGCCGTCCGGCTTGACCGGCGCCGGCGGTTTGAGGTCCCGGCCCTCGGAGGTGTTCAGTTTGACCATCCGCTCGTGCCCCGGCTCGGTCTCCAGCTTGTCGAGCAGGCCCCAGCCGCGGCCTCCGGTCACCAGGCCCAGGCCGCCCTGGAGGATGCCGCCGAGCGCGCCGTGGTCGAAAGCCTGGTGGAAGTTGCGCACCGCCCAGAGCTCCTTCTTGATCCAGCTCGAATCGATCCGGTCCTGGTAGGTCGAGAGCTGCCCGGCCCCGAGGTTGCTGTCCTTGAGCCCCTCAAAGATCGTCTCGGCGGCAAGCATGCCCGACTTCATCCCTAGGTGGATGCCCTTGAGGCGCTGGCTGTTGAGCGTGCCGGCCGAGTCGCCGACGATCAGGAAGCCGTCTCCGTACGGGCGGGGCATCGACCACCAGCCGCCTTCGGGGAGCGCCTTGGCGCCGTAGAAGGCCATGCGGCCCCCTTCGAGCAGGCGCGCGATCTGGGGGTGGGTCTTGAAGCGCTGGAACTCGGCATGCGGGTCGAACAGCGGGTTCTCGTAGTCGAGGCCGACGACCAGGCCGACGATGAGCTGTTCGTTCTGCATGCCGTAGACGAAGCTGCCGCCGAAGACGTCGTGCCCCAGCGGCCAGCCGAGGGTGTGGATCACCTCGCCGGGCTTGATCCGGCCCGGAGGCAGCTCCCAGACCTCCTTGAGGCCGAGGGCGTAGAGCTGCGGGTTGCGGTCCTCCCAGAGGCCGAGCTCGGTGTCGAGCTGCTTGACCAGCGTGCCGCGCGGCCCTTCGCCGAGCACCGTCACCTGGGCGCGGATGTCGACGCCCGGCTCGTAGTTGGCCTTCCTCTTCCCCTCCTTGGAGATGCCGCGGTCGCCGGTGCGCACGCCGACCACGCGGCCGTCCTCGACCAGCGCCCGGGCCGCCGGGAACTCGAAGAAGATGTCGACGCCGGCCGCCTCGACCTTGGGGCCCATCCATTTGAGGAGCTTCCCCAGGGAGGCGACGTAGGCGCCGTGGTTGTTGAGCGGCGGCGGGATGGGCAGCGACAGCGAGCTCTTCTCGGTAAGGTAGAGGAACTTCTCCGTGGTGACCGGCGACTCGAACGGGGCGCTCTCCCAGTCCTGGGGGAAGAGCTCGCGGAAGGCCCTGGGGTCGACGACGGCGCCGGACAGGGCGTGGCTGTTGAAGTCCTTGGCCTTCTCGAGGACCGCGATCGAGACCTCGAGCTTGTCGGACGCCTTCTCGTTGTGCTCGCGGATCAGGTTGGCGAGGTGGTACGCCCCGGCCAGGCTCGACGGCCCGGCGCCCACGAAGAGCACGTCGATCTCCATCGTTTCCCGTTCGTCATTCATGCGCGTCCTCTCCTCCAGGCGGGCAGGAGCATACCGCAACTGCGCGGTCCGGCCGGAACACCGTTCTTTATGTTTTGCCGATAGAATAGCCCCCGGAGAAAGGCACAACCGGCGAAAGCCGGCGTCGCAAAGCCACGGATCCTCGCTCCTTCGCCCCGAAGGAGGCCAAGACCGCCGGGCTGCCGTAGCCTCGGGTGAGGGGACGGAGTGGCGCGACGGTGTTCGGCTCTTCTGGTTTTTTCGCGATCTCCTCCTCTCCCCCTGTTCAGGAAGTCCTGTCCGATGTGGAGCCGCGCGCTCCAAGGAGGAGATCATGTCCAGGTCGATGCGCCTCAGCTCGTCATGGCTTCTCGTGTTCCTGCTCAGCCTGGGGTTCTTCGCGGCCACACCGGCGGAGGCGGACCACTTCCGGGGTGGCAAGATCGAGTGGTGTTGGGGCCCTCCCGCGGATGCCGAGCATTCTCTCTCCACCTACGTCTCCTTCCAAATCACGGCCTCGTACCGGCGCTGGGCCGGCCAGAACGTCGGGGACACGGTCGTCGAGGTCTTCGATTTCGGTGATGGCACGAGCCAGCTCATCGGCCTGACCGTCACCCAGGTGTTCCCCGGCAGCGGACCCGGCGACGACGGCTGGTTCATCGCCGGGGGATCGATCTTCAGCCATCACTATCCGAGCACCACCTACTACTCGGCCGGCGTGGAAAGTTGCTGCCGGATCGACGGCACGGGCGGTCCCGCCCTCAACAACCGCAACAACGGGGACTACACGGTGAAGGCCCAGGTCTACGCGGACGAGGAGTACTGCTCGCCGGACGCTGGCTTCCCCGCGGTCGTCTGGCTCTCCGGCGGTTTGGGCGACACCTTCCAGATCCCGCTGCCGGTGGACGCCGGTCCTCAAGACTCCTTCGGCTTCGAGCTGGTGTTCTGCCGCTTCGCCAGCGACGCCGAGGCGGGCGGCGGTAACAACCCCGACGGTATGACCATCGATCCGGCGACCTGCGAGATCACCTGGAACCCGACCAGCGGCGATCCCGCCAGGCTCTGGACGACCCAGGTGCAGGCGGAGTACTACATCTCGTACGGCGACTTCCTGGTCGCCTCGACGCCGATCGACTTCCTCCTGGGGCTCGACGCCGTCCGGCCGGCCTGCGTCCTGGAGAGCACGGTCGCCGGGCCGCCGACGAAGATCAACGTCCGCGCCCAGGACCCGCGCAGCGGCATCGCCACGGTCCAGGTCCTGGAGTCGTTGAACGCCACGGTCCAGGTGCCCCCCTTCACCCCGGGCACGACCGGATCGCTGGCCATCACCGGCACCAAGATCGACCAGAGCAAGGGCTCGCGCATCCGGCTGCGGATCACCGACCAGGCGGGCAATGCCACCGAGTGCGATCCGGTCCTGGCGGAGGTGGGCCGCGAGACGGGCAAGCCGGAGAGCCAGACCTTCGAGGGCGTGCCGCCGGAGGAGCGGGCCGTCACGGTCTACAACGGCAGCCCCGGGCTGCGGCACCTCCACGTCGAGGTCAACGGCCGCCGGTACCAGATGAACAACCTGGCGCCGGGCGAGGAGCGGACGCTGGACGTCGGCGCCGCCGTTCAGGAGGGGCAAACCTCGACGTTCACGCTGACGCCGCACGGCAAGCCGGGCGGCAGCGCCGTCGTCATGATCTGGGACGGCCTCCGGTAGTCAGGAGGCCGGCAGGGCCTGGGCCTGCTGGAGGTCTCCCAGCGACCTGTCGAAAGCGCCGCGGCGTTCGACGACGAGGAGGGGGAGGGCCACCAGCAGCGGGGGATCGAGGATGCCCAGGGGGCGCAGCTCGAGGTCCACGGCCCCGTCCGGCCCACCGGCACGGACCGTTACCCGGCCGCTGGAGGCCACCCGGCGGACCGCGCGGCTGGCGAGCAGGAAGTCGACCGGGTTGGAGGTCCAGGCGAAGCAGGCGGCGAAGACGAAGTAGCGGCCGGGGCCGGGCGCCACGAGCCGGAACGGGCCGGGCTGCGTCAGCAGCGTGCAGGCGAGAGGCCTCTGCTGGGGGATCGGGTTGGAGAACAGGCCGACGAAGAGCGGCCCGCTGGGCACGTCCTCGGACTCGACGCGGCCGGTCAACGCGAAGGGGCTGGTCGTCGGACCGGCCGCGCCGAGCCGTTCGGCCAGGCCGGTGAGCGTCTCGAGACAGAAGCCCTGTCCCAGGCGGCGCATCCGGGCGGGGGAGAGCCCGACCAACTGGGTGAAGCGGGAGGTGAACGTGCCGAGGCTGTTGTAGCCGACCTCGAAGCAGATGTCGGTAACGCTCAAGTCCGTGGTGAGCAGGAGGCGTTTGGCCTCTTCCAGCCGGAGCGCGTGGAGGAAGTGGACCGGGGGAACGCCCGTGAAGCGGCGGAAGATGCGCAGGAAGTGGAACGGGCTCGCGCCGGCCATCTCGGCCATGCGCTCGAGCGGCAGCTCCTCGTAGATCCTCTCGCGCATCCTCAGGACCACCTGCTCGACGGCTGTTCGGTAGGAGGCCAGCGTATCGGGCCGGCTGTGTGCTTCGGGGACGGAGAGGATCGTGGACATCTGAACCTCCAATCTCCCTCGCCGGGTGAGGATCATCCCGGAGAGTAAGACTCCTGTAAAATCTAAGGTGCTGCTGGTGCCTGGAAGCGAGCCGGCTGGAGAGGAGAGGGGGGAGGGGCATAAGCGTTAACTTGAGTACGCGTTGAATTTTTGAGCTGCGGAGGCCGCCTCCGCAGCTTGGCTTTTGCGCTTTCGGGGAGAGTCCACAAAGAAGCGCAAGAGTCGCGGCGCC
>JBKKAU010000714.1:0-18386 GCA_046714475.1 Thermoanaerobaculia bacterium | reverse complement strand
ATGGGCGCGGGTTGCTCAAACGCCTGGGGGGTTCGGCACGCACCCCGGGGCTCCCCTTAAGCGGGGGGGGGGGGGGGGCTTGCCCCACGCCCCTATGGGTATCGTCGTATCGACGGATGGGGTGGGTATGGAGGTGGGATCGGTCGAGGAGGGTCAGGTGGGTATCGACAACTCCATGCCCGGAGGAACGCTCGCGCCACGCCGATCCCCTCACCGGGTCCTGCACGTTGGGGCGGGTCCGGCTGCCGGATGGCGTCTGGAGCGGTCTGGGGGGCGGGTACTTCGGGAACCATGGGCAAGAGCCGCCGAAGCCCGGGCGCGGTCCGCCCACTGTGGGGGAGCCGCTCCCCACTCTTGGGGAACGGCTCCCCATCCTGGGGGATGCCTTCCCCTCTGAAGGGGAGCCCGTGCCCACTGCTTCCCCGCCGCCGCCCAACAATGGGCGACAGTTTCCCCAGCGTGGGGAAGCCTTCCCCCTCCGAGGGGAGAGCCCGCCCCCGAGTGGGGAAAGAGCCCCCAACGTTGGGGAGCGCCTCCCCCCTGATGGGCGGGAGCCCCCCAAGCGAGGGGACCTCTTCCCCAAGGATGGGGAAGGCTCCCCCTTGGAAGGGCGGGTTTCCCCCCAGCTGCGATGGTGCGGATGTCTGGAAAAAAAAGGGGGGCGTGCCTCATGCACGCCCCCCCTTGGAGTGAGACGCCTAGTTGACGTCGGGAGTGGGTTTCTCGGGCTGGATGAGCTTGGGGGCCTCGACGGTTTCGGGCTTCGCCTTCTGGCGGCGGCGATACGGCTTCATCTGGAACTCGATCAGCTTCTCGCTCTTGGCCCCGTAGTGACCCTTCACGACGGCCTTCAGGCGGCTGTTGAGATCCTTGCCCCGGACCATGGTCTCGTTCAGGTCCTTGGTGGTCTGATTGAGCTCCGCCCGGAGGGCGTCCTGCCGGCTGCTGAGCGTTATGGCCCGGTCGTGGATGATTTCGAGCTCGTTGCGTTGCGGCTGGATATGAGCCAGGTCGCCGGCGTTCGCGTCGTAGGCGAGCATGAACTGCTTCCACTCACCGGTGAAGTCTACAAAGGCGGATTTCGGCATGTCACGGTTCTCCCTGAAATGAGATCGGGCTCAGTCCATGGTCTGGACGAAGGCCATGGTCTCGTGGAGCAGGTCCGCCATCCGCAGATCCGACATCCGCGCGGGCAGGGCGATGCCCACCCTCTGGCGATGGATGGTGAGGCCCACGTTCAGCTTTTCGCTGCGCGCAAACTCACCGACGAAGTTGGCGAAGCTCAGGGCCACCCGCGGATCGGGCAGCTCGTAGATCCGTCCGACCGTCACGCCGTTGTCCTTGAGCCGCCAGCCGGGCAGGAGCGCCAGGCGGGAGTCGAGAAGGTCCTTCCTGAGCTCGTCCTGCACGCGCTCCGGCTTGAGCTTGTCGTGGCGACGCGGCGGCAGCAGCTTCCGCTCCAGACCGTTCTCCGCCTCGAGTCCCGGCTCGAGCGCCGGGACCGGCGCCGGGCTCTGCCCGTCGCCGTCATACATCGTCTGAACATCCTGATTCGCTTCGTACATCCTTACCTCCTTGCCGTGAGACACGGCTTTGAAAAGCCCCGGCGCCACCGTGGCGCGGGGGAGCTGCGTTCTGAATGTCGGGTTCCTGTCCAGAGTGGGCGCGCCCTCAGCCGCGGCCCTCTCCAGGGGCGCTCCGTGACCGGACGAGGCGGGAGGGGGTCTCCGAATCGGCGGAGAGCACCCGGGACAGCATGTGCAGCGCGCCGCCCAGGGCATCGCGTTGCACGGGAGTGAGCGTTCCGGGACGCGGGCCGGCCGGTATCCGTCCCCGCACCAACTCGTCGAGAGTGACCTCCAGCGCCTCGGCGATCGCGATCAGGGCACAGAGCGGTGGAGCGTGCGAGCCGCACTCCCACTTGCCGAGACGGCTGCGGCAGATCCCCAACGAGGCCGCGAGGTCCCGCTGCGAAATCCCCTGACGGCTCCGGACCTCAATGATGCGCTGGCCAAGGTCCCATCGGAGTTGCTGATCGCGTTGCTTCGATCCGCTGTTCAATCGCTTCGTGTCTGTTCCGTTCATGATGGGCAGAGATTGCTATGGGATATCTGCCGTGTCAACACTGATTTTGTTCATCATGTCAATTTGCTTCTGGGGACCGGGCGGATGGAGTTCCGTATTGTTGTGATAGATCGTGTGGCGCAGGTGTTTTGGTGGCGCGGCGTCATGCATTGGCAATAAGATGTTGCCGGCGCGCGACACCGGAATCTGAGACCGGCGAGGAATGGAGATTGAGAAGGAGGCGAGACTTGCGAAGAGGACAGGCGAGAAATCCTCACCTCCCTGCGACACTACGAGCCAGGCAACGGTACGACGTTGCAGGCCGCGGGCCGCGGGGTCATGGAGGCCGCGAGAGAGCCTGCGGTGCGGGAGGTGAAGATGTCACTTCGGAGGATTTGTCGTATTCTCGCCGTGTCAGCCTTGGTCGCTCTGCTCGGTTTGTCGCTCCCGGTTCGGGTGGAGGCTGCAGGTGCGGAGGCTTGGGTGAAGGACTCGGGGTCTCTTTGGAGCCGGGCGTGGGAGTGGGTGGCTTGGCTGTGGGTGGGGGAGGGGGGCGCTGTAGAGAAGGAAGGCCTAGGGATGGATCCAGATAGGCGGCAGAGTGAGCAAGTGCCCAGAATTGATCCTAATGGGGGCTCGACACTTAGCCCGGGTGGTTACACGGAAGAAGGCCCTGGACTCGATCCTGACGGCAAGCCCTAACCAATTCAGCCGGAGGACTTTATTTGTCCTCTGGCTGAATTCAAAAGACATGCGTGGCGTTTTGAGGCAGTAATACAAGGAGGGTTGACCTGTTGAACCAGCATCCCACCCCTTTTGACTTGCAGGGGTTGATCCGTGGTGATCTGCCCGATCACTCCTGCTGGCAGGTGATTGTTCATCTAGCAGGCGGTTGCAGGGAGTGCGTGATCGAGTTAACTATTCAGATGCGATTGCTGTTTGAGTTGGAGGAAGAATGTGAAGTTGAAGAGCTTCCAGTTCATGCCGCCAAGGTTTACGATGAGGTGATAGATCGCGTGTTTCTTTCTGTCCAGCCCCATATACGCTTCGCTTGTGAGGAGACTTTGCATGCCAGGGAAGCTCTTGTGCTCCTAGAGAATGAAGGATCAGCAGGATTTGTCAATGCTCTTGAGAATTTTCCAGGACTCGCCGGCTATTGGGCACTTCTCGACCGTCTAAGGGCTTTGCGTTTTGATAATCCTAAGGAAATGATCCGGCTTGCGCACTTAGCAGTCTTGATCGCGGAACAGCTAAGCTCAGAGTGGTTCGGTGATGATGTTTTGTGCGATCTTCGCTGTCGCGCAGCAATTGAGTTGAGCAATGCTTATCGTGTTGCTGACGATTTGGTAGAGGCAGAGAGGGTGCTAGGCGAGGCGGCGGAGTTATATGAGAGCGGTCGTAAGGACCCGCTTCTCGGTGCCCGTTTGTTCGATGTCCAAGCGTCTTTGCTAGGAGCATGCCGTCAATTTGGGGCTGCAAGTGCAGCCCTTGATGCTGTGCGCAAAACTTATCTCGAATACGGAGATTCACACCTTGCTGGTAGGGCCCTGATCAAGAAGGCGCTGTATGTGAGCTATAGCGGTGACCCTGAGGAGAGTCTTCATTTAGGCGGCCAGGGATTGGAACTACTGGACCCCGAGCGGGATCCTTCCCTGGTGTTGCTGGCCTTACACAACCAAGCTTTTTTCCTGGTAGAGTGTGGGAGATATCGAGAGGCGAGGATGCTACTGTGGCAAGCATCGGCTCGTTACAGGGGCAGCATGGGGAAGATACAACATCTGAAGTTTCGCTGGATTGAAGGGCGAGCCAACGTCGGCCTGAACGAACTCGATCGAGCGGAGCAGATCCTGGCTGAGGTTAGGAAAGGATTTGATGCGGCTGGCCTGCGCTACAAGTCAGCCCTCGTGACTCTTGAGCTGGCCATGATTGCATTGCGCCGAGGACAAGCCAGCGAAGCTCGGGGCCTAGTTCTCGCGGCTGAGGGAGCTTTTAAGGCTCTTCGTATCCAGCGTGAGGTGCTTGCGGCGGTGTTACTGCTGGAGAAGGCCTTCGAAACAGATACTGCTACGCTCGGGCTCCTTGAAGAAATGTACAAGTTCCTCACCAAAGCAGAGGCTGATCCCAACCTCATCCTCAAGACTTGGCTTAGCGACGCCCGTCAGGCCTGATTGGCCTGGTTCGTCAGAAGTTTGCGCAAGGCGGAGAGGAGCATCCTCTCGATCTCCTCCTCGTTCGGCTTCGTGCCGGTCGCCTCCGGCTGTGCGGCCTTCGGCGGCTCCTCCGGCTGTGCGGCGGGGTGCAGGCGAGCCAAGGCCTGCTGCAGTTTGGAGCCTCTGGCGTCTTCTCCCTCCCGCAGCGGGTAGGACGCCCGGAAGAACTCGGCCGGCGGGAAGCCGATCACCTGGCATATCGCGAGGACGTGCTCGACGCGCAGGTCCATCACCCCCGCGAAGAGACGGCTCAGATAGCCGCCGCTCAACCCCAACGCCTTCTCTACGTCACGGTTCGAACGCTTCGAGAGCTTGATCGCGTCCCGCAGCAGACTCCTGAGTCGGGCAACCTCTTCATCCTGGTTCATGCAAATAGGGTACAAGATCTGCAAGGGCCTGGCAAGCCCAAGTCCATGACTTTTTGGGGTTGACAGGATCAGCAAGGTTCCTGTAGAACATCTCTGGACATGCCGAGCCTGTTACCGGGACCCGCAAAGTTGTTACGGCTGACCGGGACGGAAAGGTTCCAGCTTGAGAGGAGATGAGCCGATGAACGAGTCCGAATCACCCCGTGCTCCGCAACCCTGTCAGGTCTTCACCCCGGAGTTCCTGGACCTCATCCAGGAGCTGGACGAACCCTCCACCAACATCGAGGCGGAGCTTGCCGGCCCCTGGAAGGTCGTCCAGGTGGAGGAGGGGTATGGGATCTTCCGTGTCTGGGAGAGCCCCGAGGCGGGCGACAAGCCTCTGGCGGTGTTCGCAGAGAGGGATGTCGCGGTCTCTTTCCTGGTGGCGCTTCCGGCCGTGGCCCGGGACTTCCAGTTCAAGGCGCCCGACCCTGCCGACGAGCGAGGGTTCGCCGTCCTCCGGGAGGGCAAGGTCGTCGGTCATCTCCAGATCTTCCACCAGAACCTCTTGCAGGCCGCGCACGTGGTGGACCATCAGATGCGTTCGCCCCTGGCGCTCGCCACGTTGCTCCTGAACGCGGGGCCGGCCGCCATCCTGCAGGTGGGCGAGATCCTGGGCCGCGGCCTGGCGGGGGGCTGGGTTCCGGACTCAGGGCGTTGAGGGGGCGGGAATCCCGCTCTGCGCCATCCGAGATTGAATCACCCGGCCCAGGCGCCGGATGCCCTCTTCGATCCGCTCCGGCGGATGGCAGGCGAAGGCCAGGCGCATGCAGCGGCTGCCGCGGTCGCGGTCACCGGCGCAGAAGACCACGCCGGGGCTGAAGGCGACGTTCTCCGTCTCCACCGCGGCGCGCAGCAGCTCGGCCGTGTCCATGCCGGCGGGCAGCTCGGCCCAGACGAACATGCCGCTGGCGGGGTGGTTCCAGCGGACCTCGGGAGGGAAATGCGCTTGCAGGGCGGCGAGCATGGCGTCGCGGCGGCGGCGGTATTCGGCGCGCAAGCCGGCCAGGTGCGCGGGCAGGTGCCCGGCCTCAAGATAGGCCGAGATCATGCGATGGCTGAACGAGGGCGTGTCCAGGTCGGCGGCGTGTTTGAGCATGGAGAGGCGGGCGGTCAACCGCGCGGGCACCACCAGCCAGCCCGCCCGCAGCGACGGCGCCAGGATCTTGGAGAACGTCCCCAGGGAGAAGACCCACTCCTCTTCCAGGGAGCGCAGCGGCGGCGCCGGCGTCTCGCCGTAGTAGAGGAACCCGTAGGCGTCGTCTTCCAGGATCGGCATCCGGTACCGCCGGGCCAGCCCGGCGAGCCGTTGCCGGACCGCCACGCTCATGCTGACGCCCTGCGGGTTGTGCCCCTCGGGGATGACGTAGAGATAGGCCGGGCGGACCCCGCGGGCGAGGAGGGCCTCGACCTCGTCGACGTCGATCCCGGTGGCGGGGTCGGTTCCGACCGTCAGGATCTCGGGGTTCCGCTGCCGGGCCGCCAGCTGGATGCCGTCGTAGACCGCCCACTCGATCAGCACCGGCGCGCCCGGCTCGACCAGCAGACGGTTCAGGAGGTCGATCCCCTGCTGCGCGCCCGAGGTGAGGAAGACCTGGTCCTCGGAGCAGCGGACGCCCCGCATCGCCATCAGCTCGACGATCTGGGTCTTGAGCGGCCCGTAGGGCAGCCCATACTGCAGGCAGGAGGCGTCGGCCGTGAGGACACGGGTCGTCTCCCGGGCGAACGCCTCGCACGGGAACAGCTCCGCCGCCGGCAGGCCGATGGCAAACGACAGGACCCCAGGCCGTGAAGCCAGGTCCATGATCTCGCGCAGGCTGCTCATCGGGTTCTCGGAGGTGGCAAGGTTACCACGCCGCCTCGAACCACCCTGGCGCACACTGTCGAATTGCGTTTCGAGAGATCCTGGCGTTACGATCTTCGGGAACGAGGAGCGTGGGTTGACGGTTTTCCAGCAGACCGGTAGCCTCGTTCTCGGCGTCAGGAGGTTCGAGATGGCCGAGCCCGCGTATACGAAGATTCTTCCCCATCCTGAGGACGGCCATGCGTGGCCCGCTCAGGGCGAGTGGACGTATGAGGACTGCCAGCGTCTGCCGGAGGACGGGCAGCGCTATGAGGTCATCCGAGGCCATCTCTACGTGTCGCCGCCGCCTATCTACGATCACCAGTACGTCGTCGGGCAGCTGTATTGGCATCTGAGCGGCTTCGTGCGGCAGGGAGATCTGGGCGTCGTGCTCATGGCTCCCTTCGACGTGCTGCTGCCGAAGCGGATCGCCAGCCCGGTCGAGCCCGATCTCCTCTTCATCCGGACCGAGAACCTGCCTCGGAAGGGGGACAAGTACTTCGCGGGAGTGCCGGACCTGGTGGTCGAAGTCCTGTCGCCGAGCACGCGGCGGGTCGATACCCGGATCAAGCTGGAGGCCTACAGGGACGCCGGTGTCCCGGAGTATTGGGTTGTGGATCCGAAGGCGGAGACGGTCGTGATCTACAGCCTGAGCGGGGACGGGAAGAGCTACGTCGAGCTCTGCCGTGGAGCGGTGGGGGACATCGTAGGCTCGGCGGTCCTCCCCGGCCTGCGCGTGCCGGCGGCGGGGCTGTTCCCGCCACAGTAGGCGCCTGCCTCAGCCCTCTACCTGCCATCCCTGAGCGCCGGCGAAGATCTGGCGTAGGAAGTCCCGGAGTCTGATGCAATAGACTTCGGAGACATGTCCTTTACTGAAACGCAACTCTTCCGCCGCACCCTGGCCGAGCAGCCAGCTCCGGACGAGGCAGCCGTCCCACGGGCACGGCTGCGGCAAGCCCTGTTCCAGTTCCGAGAGAGAGCGAAGACGCTCGCGGGCGAGATCCACCGGGACCTGCCCGACTTCACCGTCCACGACATCACCCACCTGGATGCCCTCTGGGAGATGGCGGACCTGATCGCCGGCCCGGACTACCCGCTTACGCCGATCGAGGCCTTCGCGCTAGGTGGAGCCTTTCTGCTCCACGACTTGGGGCTCGGTCTCGCCGCCTGGCCAGGCGGGGTCGCCGAGATCAAGAGGGGGCCCGGTTGGAAGGACGCGCTGAGTGCCCACCTGCGCAAGCACCTGGGGCGTGTTCCCACCGAGGAAGAGCTTGCGAGCCCGCCGCCAGAGGTTGAGCGCGCGGCGGTCCTGGAGCGGTTGCGCGGCCTGCATGCCGAGCAGGCTGAGAGGTTGGCGCTCGCATCCTGGGGTGAGTACCACCTGATCGAGGACACCGACCTGCGGAGGACGCTCGGACCTCTCCTGGGGAAGATCGCCCACAGTCATTGGTGGCCGGTCTCCCGCTTGGGCTCCGAGTTCGGCACTGTCGTCGGTGCGCTCCCCGACTGTCCGTCAGGCTGGACGATCGATCCGCTCAAATTGGCTGTCCTCCTCCGCACGGCCGACGCCGCACATCTCGATACCCGCCGTGCTCCCGGATTCCTGCTTGCGCTCCGCCGGCCAGAGGGTATTGCGGAGGAGCATTGGGCTTTTCAGGAGCGGCTCCTAAAACCCCGTTTGGAGGAGGACCGGCTCGTCTATACGACGGCAAGGCCGTTCTCGGTAGAGGTGGCGGACGCCTGGTGGCTCTGTCAAGGGGCCCTCCGAATAGTGGATGGCGAGCTTCATCAGGTCGATGCGTTATTGGCCGACTTGCATCGTCCCCGGCTCCGGGCTCGCGGAGTAGCGGGAGTTGAGAGTACGCGCAGGCTTCAAGATTACGTCAGGGTTTCTGGTTGGACTCCTGTTGACGCACGGGTCCATGTCTCCAACGTCGCCGATATCGTGAGGCGATTGGGGGGCGAACAGCTATATGGAGATGATCCGACTGTCCCGCTCCGGGAATTGATCCAGAACGCCTCAGACGCCGTACGTGCTCGGCGTATCTTGGAGGATCGCTCCAGCGACTGGGGAACGGTGACTGTACGACTCGGGCGAGACGACCAAGGTCCGTGGATAGAGGTTGAGGATACGGGAATCGGCATGTCCGAGGCAGTGCTCTCTGAGCCGTTGCTTGACTTTGGTACGACCTATTGGGGCTCGGCCCTAATGAGGGAGGAGCACGAAGGGTTGTGGGCCAAGGGCTTTGAGCCCACTGGCCGCTTCGGGATCGGCTTCTTCTCTGTGTTTATGTGGGGCCAAAGAGTCCGCGTTACTACCCGACCGTATCTAGAGGCGCAGCGAGATACCCGTGTGTTGGAGTTTCAGACAGGATTAGATGTCCGACCGGTTGTACGTCCTGCTCGTCGGGAGGAGCAACTCCAGGAGGGGGGGACGCGGGTACGGGTCTGGTTGAACAACGAACCGGCTGAGGAAGGAGGGCTACTACACCCGTTGCATGGTAGAGAAGCCGAGGATTTCGGGTTCTTGTGTGAATGGCTGGCTCCGGCGCTCGACGTAGATCTTTACGTTGAAGATGAAAAGGGAACTCGTCGAGTAGTCGCCGCTTCCGATTGGCTCACGATCGATGGAGACAAGTTGTTCGATCGAATCAGTCTTCACGACCGCGAGTGGCGGAAAGCAGTCCGAGCATTCTCTCCCTTCTTTCGTGTGCTCAGAGGGCCGGACGGACAGGCCTTGGGGAGGGCTGTGATTCTTGATGACGAGTTATTCTGGATTGGCCCTACGCAATCGCGGCTTGGTACCTTCACAATTGGAGGGCTGCGTGCGAAAAACGCGCTGCATGGTTTTGCAGGTATATTAGTGGGCTTCTCGGGACGAGCTGCGCGGGATTGGGCTTATCCGGCAGCAAGTCCTGCCATCTTGGCAGCTTGGGCGTCTGAGCAGGCGCTCCTTCTTCATGACAATATACGTGATACCAACCTGCTGCTGACCTGTGCTGCCGCTGTTGCTGTCTATGGCGGTAATCCCGGAAGTCTTCCAATCGCTATGCGCGGGAAAGAGCTTATAGATTGTGAGACTTTAGGGAAGTGGACAGATGCTCCTAGTGAGGTTCTGCTGAGACAGTATAGGCCACGTCACTATGGGCTTGAAGAAGATGAAGATGTGGTCACCTATCCGAATGTGCTTAGCACTTACGAGCTGGGGTCGATCCTTCCTTGGGCATCATCATCGCTTGGTGAATGGATAAAGGTGTCTTTGGCCATGGCATGGGGTTGCTCACCCCAAAAGATTCTAGCAAAACGTCTGTATGAACGATGCGAGATTGGTATGAAGGGTGATATCCCTGTTATGGAGCTAGTCACGATGATCTTTAAAAAACCAGAGCCTGCGGAGTAGAAGCCCTGTTCAGAAATCGTTGCCCGGACCTGTGAACGCAAAAGGCGGCAGGAAGCCCCGCCGCCTTTTTACGTCCTGCTGTGCTTGTGCCTAGCTGCAGCGCTTGGTCTTCTTCGGGCAGCTGCCGGAGCAGCACTGGGCGTTGCTGGTGCAGGCCGTGCCGGCGGCGAAGCAGGTGGGGCCGCCGCCGCTGCAGGTGCTGCTCTCCTTGCCGCCCAGCGAGGTCAGGCCGGTGTTGTCCGGGTCGAGCAGAGAGGACAGGCCCAGGCCCCAGGACGAGGAGACCTTGCCAAACTCGTCCCAACCGCCGCTGCAGTTCGCCGTGCCGCCGTGGAGCTGGCCGACGATCTGGTGGTTGGCGTTGAAGATCGGGCAGCCCGACGAGCCGCCCTCGGTGGTGCCGGTGTCCCAGCCGACGACGCGCCAGTGCGTGCCGCCCCAGCCGCCGGTGAAGCTGCCGCCGTCCTGGAGCGGGTTATTCTCGAAGCTGATCTTCTTGACGTCGCCCGCGGGGTGGTGGATCGCGATGCCGCTCAAGGGCGCGCTGGCGGAACGGTTGAAGCCGGCATAGTAGACGTTGTACGCCGAGCTCGGGGCGGCGTTGAGCTCGAGCAGGGTGAAGTCGGAGCTGCTGTTGGTCGCCCGCAGGGCCGAGCCGCTGGAGGTCTGGTTGGTCGGCGCGGTGCCGCTGGCACAGCCGGAGTTCTCGTAGTTCCAGTAGAAGGTGATGGAGGAGGCGACCCGGCTGGTGCTGACGCAGTGCGCGGCGGTCAGGAAGTAGTTCTTGCAGTCCTGGCGCGCGTTGTTGACCAGGGCGCCGGTGCAAAGGTAGCGCCCGTCATAGGTGCGCGCCACGGCCCGCTTGTCGGCCTGCCAGAGGCTGCCGGCGGAGCAGTTGACGTCGACCTCGCAGGCGAACGACGCCTTCTCGGAGGCGCTGCGGATCGACTCCGGCAGCAGGGCGAGGCCGTTCCGGAACGGCACGTTGCCGAAGCCGTTGAAGTCGCGGTAGCCGTGGGAGACCGAGGAGACCACGAACGACGGGTCGAAGGGGACCGCCGCCGGGGTGTAGAGCTCGATCACCGCCGAGTCGCCCGGGATGGCGGGGCTGCCGAAGACCCGGTCGGCGTTGTTGTTGCGGGCGGTGTACGGGCCGGTCTCGAAGGCGCGGTCGACCGAGTAGAAGCGCAGCTCGGCGCCGGCGGGCAGCGCGAAGTCGGTGAGCTGGACGCTCACGAACAGGGCGCCCGGGGAGGTGACGCGCAGCCGCCAGAGGGAGCCGCCCTTCGGCAGGGCCTCCCGCGTGCCGTGCTGGTCCAGGGTGTAGCGCACCGCCACCGGTTCCGCCACGCGGAAGGGGACGCGGTCCGGTCCGGCCTTGTCCGCGTTCAGCGAATCCTCGAACTTCAGGGAGTCCACGTCGACGAAGCCGAGGACCCGCTGGTCGATGGCCTCGTCCGACAGGACGTCTTGCGACAAGCTGAACGGGGTGACATCCTGTGCCGGCAGGGCGGCGGGCAGGGCCAGAAGGACCAGGGCGAACCCGATCCGGGACAACGACGAAAACCGCTGTGTCATTCCGTTCTCCTCTCCTCGGCGTGAGGTAGACAGGCAACTGTGGACGTTTCTCCACTCTAAAGAGTGTTGCGGGAGCGTCACCCGGGACATCGGGGGAAGAAACAGCCGTCCATCGGGGGCTCCGAGTCTCGGTTTGCCGCCCGGCGATCACCAGAGACTTTGAAGGGGACCGCGGTCCTCAAAGGCCAGGACTGTTCTCAACATTTCTAAGACGATGAGAGGAGGCTCTTCATGAGCAATACCCTGAACGCGGCAGTCAAGGCTGGGATCGATCTCAGCAAGTACGTTACGTCGATCGATCACGTCGCCATCGCGGTGACCGATCTGGAGGAGTCGATCCGGTTCTATACCGAGGTGATGGGCTTCGAGCTGCACGAGCGGCGCAAGACCGAGGGCAGGCACACGGCGATGGTCTCGGCGGTGCTCAAGGCCGGGCCGATCACCGTGGTGCTGCTCCAGGGCACCTCGTCCGAGTCGCAGGTGTCGAAGTTCGTCGAGCACTTCGGCCCCGGCGTGCAGCACATCGCCATCGGCTGCAAGGACCTCCCGGAAATGGCCGACGAGCTCAAGTCGGCGGGGATGGAGTTCGACACGACGGTCATCCAGAGCCCCGGCCTGCGGCAGATCTTCTCCAAGCGCGAGCCCGGCTCCGGCATGATGTTCGAGTTCATCGAGCGCATGGGCGGCGACTTCACGGACCAGAGCGTGCAGCAGCTCTTCGAGCAGCTCGAGCAGAAGGACCATTACTAGAGATGGAGATCGCCCTCAGGGGTTGCTTCGGCGACCCGCTGCTGGACGTGATGAACTTCCTCAACGAGGTGGTGCTCCGCCATCCCGGCGCGGTCTCGTTCGCGCCGGGGCGTCCGACGGAGCGCTACTTCGACGTCGAGGGGAGCCTCGCCCGGGTGGCGCCGTACGTGGAGCACCGCGCCGCGGAGCTGGGCTGGCCGGCCGCCGCGGTCTGGAACGACCTCGGGCAGTACAACCGCACCAACGGCATCCTGCAGCCGCTGATCGCCCGGCAATTGGAGCTCGACGAAGGGATCCGCGCGGCCCCCGACTCGATCGTCGTGACCCACGGCTGCCAGGAGGGGATGGTGATCCTGCTCCTCGCCCTGCTCGACCCGGCGACGGACGTGCTGCTGGTGAGCGATCCGACCTACATCGGCATCCCGGGGCTCGCCAGGATGATGGGCATCCCGATGCGCCCGGTGCCGACCGGCGGGGAGGGATTGGACCCGGCGGCGGTGGCCGCCGCGATCGACGAGGTGCGGCGGTCGGGACGGCGCCCGCGGGCGCTCTACGACATCCCCGACTTCAACAACCCGCTCGGCACCCGCATGCCGGTCGCGGCGCGGCGCGAGCTCCTGGAGCTGGCGCGCGCGCACGACCTGCTGGTCTTCGAGGACAACCCCTACGGCATGTTCGCCTATGACGGCGATCCGCTGCCGACGCTCAAGGCGCTCGACGAGCACGGCGTCGTCATCTACATGGGGAGCTTCTCGAAGACGCTGTTCCCGGGCCTGCGCCTGGGCTTCCTGGTGACCGGCCAGGAGGCGGTTGTCCTCAGCGGCCCTGCGGGGGCCCGCGTCCCGCTCGCCGTTGAGCTGTCCAAGGTAAAGAGCCTGACGACCGTCACCACCTCGCCGCTCGTCCAGGCGGTCGCCGGCGGCATCCTGCTCGAAAACGGCGGCTCGCTGCGTCCCCTGGTGGGCGAGAAGCTGCCTTTCTACCGCGCCAACCGCGACCGCATGCTCGCCTGTCTCGAGGAGAGCTTCGGCGGCCTCGCCCCGGCCGTGCGGTGGAACCGGCCGGCGGGCGGCTTCTTCCTCACGGTCGACCTGCCGTTCGAGTTCGGCGCGGCCGAGGTCGAGGCCTGCGCCCGCGACTACGGCGTGATCGTCTGCCCGATGTCGTTCTTCGCCCTGTCCGGCGGACGGGAGCGCCAGGTGCGGCTGTCGTTCAGCTACGTCACCCCGGAGCAGATCGAGGACGGGGTGCGGCGGTTCGCCCGCTTCGTCCGCGAGCGGGCGGTCCGGTCCGCCGATACCGAGCTGGCGCTCCCGGCGCTCGATCCTGTCGGCCGCCCCTCGTGAAGCGCGTCCCCACCGACTGGCTCGCCCGCGTCATGGACGGGGCCTTACGGCGGCGGGGGCTGCCGCCGGAGCACGCGGGCTTCGTGGTCGACGGCCTGGTCGAGGCGTCGCTGCGCGGCATCGACACCCACGGCGTGCGGCTGTTCCCGACCTATCTGGCGGAGCTGGACGGCGGGCGGAGCCGCGCCCGGCCCGAGATGCATTGGTCTGGGGACCGCCCGGCCGCGCGGGTGCTCGACGCCGGGCACGCCCTGGGGCTGGTGGCCGGCCGGGTGGCCTGTGCCGAGGCCGTGCGCCTCGCCCGCGAGTACGGCGTCGGGACGGTGGCGGTGCGCAACTCCAACCACTTCGGCCCGGCCTCCTGCTACACCCTGGAGATGGCGCGCCAGGGCGTGCTGGGACTGGCCATGACCAACAGCGACGCGCTGGTGGCGCCCTTCCAGGGCGTCCGGCCGCTGTTCGGGACCAACCCGCTCTCCTTCGCCGCCGCGGCCGAGGGAGACGACCTCTTCTGCGCCGACCTGGCGACCAGCCAGGTCTCCTACTCCAAGGTGAAGCTGCGCCGCGAGCGGGGGCTGCCGCTGGAGCCCGGCTGGGCGGTGGACGCATCCGGCAAGGATGCTTCCAGGATATCCGGTAAGGACGCTTCCAGAACCTCGGGTGAAGATGCGTCTACCGGATCCGAGGACGTCGCCGCCCTCCAGCCGCTCGGCGGCCCCAAGGGGCAGTGCCTTGGGATGATGGTCGAGATCCTCTGTACCCTGTTGACGGGCATGCCGCTCGACCATGAGCTGTCGCACCTCTACGTCGCGCCCTTCGACGAGCCCCGGCGGGTCGGGCACCTCTTTCTGGCTTTCGATGTCCCGGCCTTCGCCGACCCCTGCACCTTCCGGATGCGCCTGTCCGGTCTCCTGGCGCTGGTGCGCGAGCAGCCGGGGGCCGGCGGCGAGCGGGTGCTGGCTCCGGGCGACCTGGAGAGCGAGGCCGCGGCCGAGCGCCGGCGGCACGGGATCCCGATGACCGACGAGGAGCTGGCGCGTTTCGAGGCGATCGGGCGCGAAGCCGCAGGATGTTAGAATTCACAGGTTTTTGGAGACGAACATGCAGCATGACGAACTTTGCTACCTCAAACCCAACGTCCTGGCCGAGCCGCTGGTCTCGAACTGGTACGCCTGGACGCATCTGATCCCGCCGGTGCAGGCCGGTCTCAACGTGGTCGACCGCCACCTGTCCATCATGAAGTCCTTCGCCCAGGCGCCGCAGGTGCACGCCGCGGCGGTCAAGAACCCCGCCATGGTGGGCGGCCCGTTCATCAGCCATCCGCCGTCGCGGGTCCAGGAGGTCAAGGCGCTGATCGACCGGACGATGGCCGAGCAGGCCGAGCTGATCGCCCTGGCCAAGGCGGTCAAGGAGCTGGACGACCTGCTGCGCAACGAAGCCAAGGGCTTCTCGCTGGAGCCGCTTTACCCGCGCGTGCCGGAGCTGCTGCGCGGTTACGTCGAGCTGGTCTACGACCTCAACCACCACCCGTCGTTCCGGCTGTTCGAGCCGCTGCTCTACCACAGCCCCTATTACAAGCCGTCGATCCAGAGCTTCGCGCTGACCCTGATCGAGGGGGACAAGGACCGGCCGTTCGTCCTCAGCACGCCGCGGATCGCCGAAGAGGGCGTGCTGTTCGTCCACCGGCCGTTCGACCACGAGGGGATCGACGAGCTGTTCCGGATGAAGCGGTCGCCGCGGCCCTACGGCCACATCAAGGAGCTGCTGGGGATCGCCGCCGATGGGAACAGTGCCGACGAAGAGCTGTTCCGGACCTTCTTCACCACCGAGGCGCCGGCGCCCTACGTGGCCTACGAGGGGAGCGGCATGCGCACCCGCTACTTCGGCCACGCCTGCATCCTGATCGAGACCGAAGGGTTCAGCGTCCTCTCCGACCCGGTCATCAGCTACGACTACCACGCCGACCTGCCGCGCTACACCTACTCGGACCTGCCGGACTTCATCGACTACGTGGTCATCACGCACAACCACCAGGACCACGTGCTGCTCGAGACCATGATCCAGCTGCGCCACAAGATCGGCGCCGTTGTGGTGCCGCGCGGCGGCGGCGGCGGTCTCCAGGACCCGTCGCTCAAGCTGGCGCTGCAGCGGATCGGGTTCAAGAACGTGCGCGAGATCGAGGAGCTGGAGACGATCGACATGGAGGGCGGGACGCTCACCGGCGTGCCGTTCCTGGGCGAGCACAGCGACCTCGACATCCGCACCAAGATGGCCTACATGGTGCGCACCGATGCCGGCAGCGTGCTGCTCGCCGCCGACTCCTGCAACGTCGAGCCGCGGATCTACGAGCACGTGCAGCGGATCACCGGCGACGCCGACGTCCTCTTCCTGGGGATGGAGTGCGACGGCGCGCCGCTCTCCTGGCTCTACGGGCCGCTGATCACCCGGCCGCTCGACCGCAAGATGGACCACTCGCGCCGGCTCTCCGGCTCCAACTACGAGCGCGGCATCGACATCGTGAGCCGCTTCGGTTGCAAGGAAGCCTACGTCTACGCCATGGGCATGGAGCCCTGGCTCAAATACATCATGGCCAAGGACTACACCCCGGAATCCGACCCGATGGTGGCTTCGGACCGTCTGATCGAGGACTGCCGCAACCGCGGCCTCGTCGCGGAGCGGCTGTTCGGGGAAAAAGAGATCGCGCTCGCCTGAGAGGCGTCCGCGTCGCCGGATCGCCGCGCCGCCAGTCAGCCCGTCCGGATCTTTGGAGGAACGCGATGAGCATCGATGACGTCAAGAGACCCAGCCTCAAAAGTCTCGGGGGCATTTCGCGCCGGGCGGTCAGCGTGTCGCAGGACAGCCTGGTGAAGGCCGAGCCCCTCGTCCCGGGCCAGGACCTGCCGTGGATGGTCCGGCCCGGCGTGCCGGGGGTCAACCTCGCGGCCTGGGCCGAGGGCAACCGCGGACTGATCGACGAGACGCTCAAGAAGTACGGAGCGATCCTTTTCCGCGGCTTCGAGATCACCCGGGTCGAGGAGTTCGACCGCACCGTGCAGGCGATCTCGGGCGACCTGCTGGAGTACCGCGAGCGCTCGTCGCCGCGCCACGCGGTCGCCGGCAAGATCTACACCTCGACGGACTATCCGCCGGAGCACCCGATCTTCCTGCACAACGAGAACTCGTACCAGAAGACCTGGCCGATGCGGATCTTTTTCTATTGCCACATCCAGCCGGGGCAGGGCGGCGAGACCCCGATCGCCGACGTGCGCAAGGTCTACCAGCGGATCGACCCGGCGGTGCGGGAGAAGTTCGCCGAGAAGGGGTGGATGTACGTCCGCAATTTCGGCGACGGCTTCGGCCTGCCCTGGCAGTCGGTCTTCCAGACCGACGACAAGGCCCAGGTCGAGGAGCACTGCCGGAAGAACGGCATCCAGGTGGAGTGGAAGGAGGGGGACCGGCTGCGCACCCGCGCCGTGCGCCGTGCGGTCGCCACGCATCCGGTGAGCGGCGAGAAGGTCTGGTTCAACCATGCGACCTTCTTCAACGTCAGCACGCTGACCGAGAAGATCCGCGAGGCGCTGCTCGAGGAGTTCTCCGAGGAGGAGCTGCCGACCAACACCTACTACGGCGACGGCACGCCGATCGAGCCGGAGGCGCTGGACCATCTGCGCGCCTGCTATCACGCCGAGACGATCAGCTTCCCCTGGCAGCAGGGCGACCTGCTGATGCTCGACAACATGATGGTGGCGCACGGCCGCGCCCCCTACCAGGGCGAGCGCCAGATCCTGGTCGGCATGTCCCACCCCTGCACCTGGGAGAACATCCCGAGCTGAAGGGGCCTTCTCACCCCCCTGGCCCGCAGGCGTTAGCTTTTGGCAGGGAGAAGGTGGGAGGGAAGCCCGGAGGGCGCCCTTCTTTGTAGCCCGGGGTGGAAACCCCGGGCGTCCCCGGCGGCCGCGCCCCGGCGGATGGCGCCCAGGGTTTCCACCCTGGGCTAGGAAGAAGGACGTCCCCTGCGGGGGCTACCCTCCCGCCCGGGGGGCTCTACGGTTTTCCGTTCGAACAGCTGCCCGCCGCCGCTCTCCGCGACCAGCCGGTATCTGCGCCGTATGCGGCGGGCCGTCGGCGTGTCGGGCGGCATCTTCCAGGCATAGATGTACTCGGTCGTCTGGGCCCAGGGCGCGATATGGAGGTTGGCCGGGTCGGTGTAGACCTTCCAGATCCCGGGCCGGTTCAACGCCGGTTTGTATTGGATGGGGAAGAAGTCGGTCGCCGCCTGGTAGTTGTCCCAGTCGACCAGCGCCTTGTCGAGAGCGGCGCGGGCCACCGCGTGCCCGAAGAGGTCGAACCGGACCGCCGAGCTGCGGCGGTCGAAGAGAATCGCGAGGACCCGGGTCTGGGGGGTTACGGCCTCGAGCCCGGCCATGTAGACGGCGATCTCGCCGTCTACCTTCTGGTGCCAGCGTGTCAGCAAGATCAGGTTCGCCAGCGCCAGCAGGACGAGCAGGACGACGCCCGTCCCCTTCACCCGGCGCCCCGCCGGGGCGAACCGCGCGGCCAGCCAGGGCACCAGGATCAGATAGGGGAAGAGGCTCAGCCGGTGCTTGATCAGGCTGCCCCCCGCCGACTGTTCGGGCGCCAGGAAGAAGAGGAGGACGAAAAGCGCCGCGAGCAGCAGGAAGCCGTCCTCCCGCCGCACAGGCCGCCCGCCGCCCCCCCCGCTGTTGTAGACCACCGTGCAGACGGCGAGGTGAGCGAAAATCGCCGCCACCGCCGTGCCCACCAGGG
>JBKKAU010000713.1:0-1672 GCA_046714475.1 Thermoanaerobaculia bacterium | reverse complement strand
CCCCCTCCCGGGCGGGGACAAGCCCCGCCCCTACATTGAATCTCCGGTACGTCATCTTTGGTGGGGAAGCTCTAGAGCCCCGCAGCCTCGCCCCATGGTTCGCCCGCTACGGCGACGAGCGGCCCCGGCTGGTCAACATGTACGGCATCACCGAGACCACGGTACATGTCACGTACAGGCCTCTTTCTTCAGAAGACGTGGACGGCCCGGGCGTGGTGGGGGTGCCGATCCCGGACCTCCAGGTCTACCTGGTCGATCGGGAGCTGGAGCTGCTGCCGCCGTGGGCGCCGGGGGAGATCTGCGTCGGCGGCGACGGCGTCGCCCGTGGCTATCTCGGCCGGCCGGAGCTGACCGCCGAGCGCTTCGTGCCCGATCCGTGGAGCCCGCGGCCGGGGGCGCGGCTCTACCGCTCGGGCGACCTGGCGCGGTGGCTCCCCTGGGGTGACTTGGAGCACCTCGGGCGGATCGACCAGCAGGTCAAGATCCGCGGCTTCCGCATCGAGCCGGGAGAGATCGAGGCCGTACTTGCCGCCCACCCGGCGGTACGTGAGGCCGCGGTCGTGGCGCGCGAGGCTCCAGGCGGGGAGCGGCGGCTGGTCGCTTACGTGGTATCGGAGGTTCCTCCCGCGGAGCTGCGGGCCTTCCTCGGCGAAAGGCTCCCCGAATACATGGTGCCGGCGGTCTTCATGACGCTTGAGGCCTTGCCGCTCACCGCCAACGGCAAACTCGACCGCCGCGCCCTGCCCGCCCCCGACGCCACGGCGCAGGGCGGCGAATTCGTACCGCCGGAGACGCCGGCCGAGAAGGCGCTCGCCGGGATCTGGGCGGAGGTGCTCGGTCTGGAGCGCGTCGGCGTGCTCGACAGCTTCTTCGCCCTGGGCGGCGACTCGATCCTGTCGATCCGCGTACTCGGCCGTGCCGGCGAGCTGGGCTACGCGCTGACGCTCCCCCAGATCTTCCAGCACCCGACGGTGCGCGAGCTGGCCCGCGTCGTCGCCGGAGGCGGCGAGGCCGTCCGCGTCGAGCCGTTCTCGCAGCTCTCGGACGCCGACCGCGGGCGTCTGCCCGAGGGATTGGAGGACGCCTACCCTCTGGCTAAACTCCAGGCCGGCATGCTCTTCCATGCGGAGTACAGCCCGGAGACCGCGGCCTATCACGACATCTTCAGCACCCACCTGGAGGCCCCCTTCGACGAGGCGCTGCTGCGGCGCGCGGTGGACCAAGTGGTCGCGGGGCACGCCATGCTCCGCACCTCGTTCGACCTGACCGGCTTCGGCGAGCCGCTCCAGCTCGTTCATCAGAGCGATCGGAGCGTCGAGGCCGACCTCGCCGTCGAAGACCTTCGCGAGGTGACGGACCAGGAGGCCTGGCTCGCCGCCTGGGTCGAAGCGGAGAAGGCGCGGCCGATCGACTGGACGCGGGCGCCGATGCTGCGCTTCCGCGTCCACCGCCGCAGCGAAACGAGCTTCCAGTTCACCCTCAGCTTCCATCACGCCATCCTTGACGGCTGGAGCGTGGCGGCGCTGATGTCCGAGCTGTTCGGCGGATACCTGTCGCTCTGCCGCGATGGGGAGGAGGCGCAGGCGCAGCCCGAGCCGCCGGGCGCCTACGCGCGCTACGTGGCGCTGGAGCGGGAGGCCCTGGCCTCCGAGGCGAGCCGCCGCTACTGGGC
>JBKKAU010000712.1:0-12020 GCA_046714475.1 Thermoanaerobaculia bacterium | reverse complement strand
CCCCGATCCCGAGCAGCGGCCCAAGGCGGAGGCGGGAGACCGCGAGATCGACCTGCGCGGCATGTACGTTCTGCCTGGATTCGTCGACATGCACGGGCACATCGGCGGCAAGGAGCAGGGTACGCCGGCCGAGTACGTCTTCAAGCTCTGGATGGGGCACGGCATCACCACGGTGCGCGATCCGGGCAGCGGCAACGGTCTCGACTGGGTGCTGGACCACAAGGCGAAGAGCGCCCGCAACGAGATCACGGCGCCGCGCATCGAGTCCTACATCTTCTTCGGCCAGGGGAACGAGGGGCCCTTCACCCGGCCCGAGGACGCCCGCGCCTGGGTAAGGGGGATCGCCGCCAAGGGGGCGGACGGCATCAAGTTCTTCGGCTACCGGCCGGACATCATGCAGGCGGCGATGGAAGAGGCGAAAAAGCTCGGGCTGCGCAGCGCCTGCCACCACGCGCAGCTCTATGTGTCGCGGGTCAACGTCCTGACCTCGGCGCGCTGGGGCCTCACCACCATGGAGCACTGGTACGGCCTGCCGGAGGCGCTGTTCGCCGACCGCACGATCCAGGACTATCCGCTCGACTACAACTTCCTCGACGAGTCCCACCGCTTCGGCGAGGCCGGCCGTCTCTGGAAGCAGGCCGCGCCGCCGTACTCGGAGCGCTGGAACCAGGTGATGGACGAGCTCATCCAGCTCGACTTCACGCTCGACCCGACGCTCACCATCTACGAGGCGAGCCGCGACCTGATGCGCGCCCGCCGCGCCGAGTGGCACGAGGAGTACACGCTGCCCTCGCTGTGGGATTTCTATCGTCCCAACCGCGACGCCCACGGCTCCTACTGGTACAACTGGACCACCGAGAACGAGGTGGCCTGGGGAGAGAACTACCGCCTCTGGATGACCTTCCTCAACGAGTACAAGAACCGCGGCGGGCGGGTGACCACGGGGTCGGACAGCGGCTACATCTACAAGCTCTACGGCTTCGACTACATCCGCGAGCTGGAGCTGCTGCGCGAGGCCGGCTTCCACCCGTTGGAGGTGATCCGGGCCGCCACGCTGCACGGCGCCGAGGCGCTCGGCATGGACAAGGAGATCGGCTCGATCGAGCCCGGCAAGCTGGCGGACCTGGTGGTGGTGGCGGAGAACCCGCTCCAGAACCTCAAGGTCCTCTACGGCACCGGCGCCATCCGGGTGACGGAGAAGAACGAGGTGGTCCGCGTCGGCGGCGTCCGCTACACGATCAAGGACGGCATCGTCTACGACGCGCCCAAGCTCCTGGAGGACGTCCGGCGGATCGTGCGCGAGGCCAAGGAGAAGTCGGGCAAGGGGATCGTGCAGCCCGGGATGTGAGGCTGCCGGTCAGAACAGTCCCGAGTAGAGGATGCGGATGGCCAGGATCTGAATCGGGCGGTAGATCCAGGGGAAGACCTTCCACGCCAGCAGCAACCCGACCAGGGACAGCATGGGCATGTGGAGCAGGGTGTTATAGCGATCGGCCAGCCGCGGGCTCATGAAGGCGGGGAGCACGGCGCTGCCGTCGAGCGGCGGCAGCGGGACGAGGTTGAAGACGCAGAGCAGGAGGTTGAGCGAGAACAGGATCGACAGCGGCGCCGCGGCGCCCGCCAGGACGCCGGGGCCGGCCGAGCTCACCAGCTCGGTGAAGGAGAAGCCGGAGGGTGGCCCGAAGACTCCGGTCGTCAGCCCGGCCCGCATCGCCAGCCCGGACACCAGGACGAGGAGCAGGTTGGCGAACGGGCCGGCGAGCGCCATCACGGCGGCCCGCCGGGGATAGCGGCGCGCCCAGGTGGGGTCGTACGGCGCGCTCGCCCAGCCCATCATCCAGCCCATGGTGGCGAAGGTGATCAGGGGGACCAGGATCATCCCGAACGGCTCCCGCTGGATGTGCGGCAGCGGGTTGAGCGTCACCTGGCCGCCATGGTAGGCGGTCGGGTCCCCCAGCCGGTAGGCGGCGAAGGCGTGACCGGCCTCATGGAGCGTGGTCGAGAACAGGAAGACCACGAACCAGGTCAGGCCCAGGACGAGTTGATCGGGGCTCAAGCGCGGCTCAGGTACTTGTTCTCACGGGTGTCGATGAGGATCTTGGTGCCGATCTCGATGAAGGGCGGCACCTGGACCGTCAGCCCGGTCTCCATCTTGGCGGGCTTGTAGGAGGCGCTGGCCGTGGCGCCTTTCATGCTAGGCTCGGTGTCCACCACCTCCAGGGCCACCGTATTCGGGAGCTCGATGCCCACCGGCCGCTCATCGTAGAAGTCCACCGAGATGACGGAGTTGGGGAGCATGTAGAGCAGGGAGTCGCCCAGGGTCTCTTCGTCCAGAGTGATCTGCTCGTAGGTCTCCTGGTTCATGAAGTGGTGGCCCGAGGGATCGGAGTAGAGGTACTCCATCGGGCTGGTCTCGAGGATCGCCCGCTCGACGCGCTCGGTCGAGCCGAAGCGGTGCTCGAAGCTGTTGCCGCTTTTCAGGTTCCGCATGCGGGCTTGGACGAAGCCGCGCCAGTTGCCCGGCGTGACGTGCTGTACGTTCATGATCCGGCAGATGTTCCCCTCGAAGAGGATGCACATGCCGGTGCGGAGTTGGCTCGCTTGGATCAAGGTCGGGTCTCCGTCGATCAGTTGGAAGCCGGGGCGGCGGGCGCCGCTCCGCCGCTCCGCCGCTCCGGAAAGTTCGTGGGTCAGTGGTGGTGCTGCTCTTCCTGCCTGTGCTTCTGGGCCTCGGCGATCAGCTTCTCCTGCACCGGCCGGGGCACCTCTTCGTAGTGCGAGAACTCCATGTGGAAGGTCGCGCGCCCCTGGGTCATCGAGCGCAGGGCCGGGGCATAGTTGAGCATCTCGGACATCGGCACCGTCGCCTTGATGAGCTGGTTGCCGTTCATCGTGTCCATGCCCTGGGGCCGGCCGCGCCGGTGCGACAGGTCGCCCATGATATCGCCGGTGAACTCCTCGGAGGCGACGACCTCGACCTTCATGATCGGCTCGAGGATGGTCGGCTTGGCGTTGGCCATGGCGTCCTTGAAGGCGAGAGAGCCGGCGATCTTGAACGCCATTTCGGAGGAGTCGACGTCATGGTACTGGCCGTCGAGCAGCCGCACCTTGAAGTCGACCACCGGGAAGCCGGCAAGGAAGCCGCGCCGCCGCGCCTCCTGGATGCCCTTCTCGACCGCCGGCCGGTAGTTCTGCGGGATGGAGCCGCCGAAGATCTCGTCGGCGAAGGAGAAGTCCTCGCCGCGCGGCAGCGGCTCGATCTTGATCTTGCAGTCGGCGAACTGGCCGCGACCGCCGGACTGCTTCTTGTGCCGGCCGTGCCCGTCGGCGGGCTTCAAGATCGTCTCGCGGTACGGCACCTTGGGCGGATGCAGCACCACCTCGACGTGGAAGCGGTGCTTGAGCTTGGAGATGGCGATCTCGATGTGGTCCTGGCCGGTGCCGGAGAGCAGGTACTCGTGCGTCTCCGGGTCGCGGCCGATGTGCAGCGTCAGGTCCTCTTCCATCAGGCGGTGCAGGGCGTCGCCGATCTTCTCCTCGTCCCCCTTGGACTTGGGCTCGATGGCAAAGGCGATGGCCGGCTCCGGCGTATCGATCCAGGCGAGGCGCACCGGACGATCCTTGGCGCACAGCGTGTCGCCCGTGGAGGTGGCCTTGAGCTTGGCGATGCCGCCGATGTCGCCGGCGACCAGGCGCGGCACGTTGGTCACCTGCTTGCCCTGGAGGATCACGACGTGGCCGATGCGCTCCATCTCCTCGGCGCGGCTGTTGTAGGCGCTGGCGTCGGAGGAGACCGTCCCGGAGACCACCCGGAAGATCGAGATCTTGCCGGTGAACGGGTCGGAGAGGGTCTTGAAGACCAGCGCCGCGCAGGGGGCCGACGGATCCGCCGGGATCGCGACCTCCTCGCCGCCCAGGTTGCGGGCGGGGAAGGGGTCCCGCTCCGCCGGCGAGGGCATCAGGGCGACCAGGCTGTCGAGCAGCGCCGACGGGCCGATGCCGTGACCGCCGGCCGACAGGGTGAGCGGGAAGATCTGGCGCGAGCGCACCGCGGCGCGCAGGCCGCGCTCCAGGTCCTCCTGGTCGAGGGCGCCGGTCTCGAAAAAGCCTTCCATCAGCTTGTCGTCGGTCTCGGCCACCGCCTCGACGAGCCGGCCGCGGTGGGTCTCGACCTCGTCGGCGAGGTCGGCCGGCATCTCGACCGGCTCGGCCTTGCCGTTGCCGTCGCGGGTGAAGCGGTAGGCCTTATGCCGCACCAGGTCGACCACGCCGGAGAAGCCGTGCTCGCGGCCGATCGGGATCTGCACCGGGAGGACCAGCCGCCCGAAGCTCTTGTGGAGAGCCTCCAGGGCGCGGTCGAAGTCCGCCCGCTCGCGGTCCATCTTGGTGAGGTGGATCATCACCGGCAGGCCGATCTCGTTGGCATAGGACCAGACCCTTTCGGTGTTGACCTCGACGCCGGAGACGGAGTTGACGCAGAGCAGGGCGGCGTCGGCGGCGCGCAGGCCGGCCTTCGCTTCCGTAAAGAAAATGCCGTAGCCCGGGCAGTCGATGAGGTTGATCTTGGTCTGTTGCCAGGGGACGAAGCAGGGCGCGAGGCCGATCGAGATGCCGCGCTGGACCTCCTCGTGGTCGAAGTCGGTGAGGGTGTTGCCGTCTTCGACGCGGTTGAGCCGGGTGGTGACTCCGCCGGCATAGAGGAGGGCGCTGACGAGCGTCGTCTTGCCGGTGTCGTTGTGACCTGCGACAGCGATGTTGCGGATTTTCTCCGGGCTGTCCACCTGCATGGTCTCGAACCTCCTTCAGGCAAAGATCAAGGGGCGCATATTACCACAGAGGCCCAGCGGGTAAAGATCCCGCGATTTCGCTGTAAACTCATAGAGATCCAGGGGTTATCCTCTGCCCATGTTTGACTCCCGGACGCCGCCGGCCTAGAATCGCTCGACAAATAGCGGAATGGCGATGCTACCTTTGACCCCGACTAAACTCGGACGTTACGAGATCCTCGATGAGCTCGGAAAGGGCGCCATGGGGATCGTCTATCTCGCCCGGGACCCGTTGATCGGCCGGCTGGTGGCGCTCAAGACGTTCCGCATCGGTTATTCGTTGCGCGACCACGAGATGGAGCAGTTCCGCGCCCGCTTCATCCGCGAGGCGCAGAGCGCCGGCATCCTCTCGCACCCCAACATCGTCACCATCCATGACGTGGCGGAGGAGGCGGGCGACGGCCTCTCCTTCATCGCCATGGAGTACGTGCGGGGGACCAACCTCAAGCACGTGCTCCAGAGCGACCAGCCGATGCCGTTGTCGCGCGTCGCCGAGATCGTGGGGCAGATCGCCGACGCCCTCGACTACGCCCACTCGCACGGCGTGATCCACCGCGACGTCAAGCCGGCGAACATCATCATCACCGACGACCACCGGGTCAAAATCACCGACTTCGGCATCGCCCGTCTCAACACCTCGAACCTCACCCAGGAGGGGCAGCTGCTGGGGACGCCCAACTACATGGCGCCCGAGCAGGTGCAGGGCCGCGAGGTCGACCATCGGGCCGATCTCTTCGCCCTCGGCGTGGTGCTCTATGAGATGTTGACGCGCCACAAGCCGTTCCAGGGCGAGAACCTGACGGTGGTGAGCCACCGCATCGTCTACGACCACTTCACGCCGCCGCGCGACTACATCAAGAACCTGCCGCCGCCGATCGAGCGGGTGCTGACGCGCGCGCTGGAGAAGGACCCGAACCGGCGGTACCAGCGGGCGCGCGAGATGGCTGACGACCTGCGCCGCGCCGCGGCGAACGACGTCCGTCCCGACGACCTGAACGAGACCCAGAGCCTGTCGGCCACCGTGGTGCTCCCCTCGGTGCCGCCGCTCCCTCCGCCGGGGGGCGCGCCGGGCTGGCAGGGCGCCGCCGCGGCGCGCCCGTCGGTGTGGAGCCGCTGGTTCGGCCGCAAGCCGGCCGCCGCCCCTCCCCCGATGCTGATGCCGCTCCCGCCGCTGCCGGCGGATGGCACCGGGACGTCGGGCTCTCAGGCGACGGGCGGAGCGACCCCCTTACCGGAATCATCCGTGGGCTCGAGGACGTCCACCCCGCCCCTGGGAACCCCTCTGCCGCTTTCCGGGACGGGGACCGGCACGCCGGTGATCGACACCGCGGCCTCGCTCTCGATTCCGCCGCCCACGCCGCGTCCAAGGCGTCGCCTCCTCGCGGTCGGCGGCCTCCTGACGCTCGTAGTCCTGGTCGGCGCGATGCTGCTGCTCTGGCTGGCCTGGACAAGGCCGGACGATGTGGCCGAACGTCCCTCGGTCTCCGTGAGCGATCCCCGGGTCGTGGATCTGGTCCGCCAGGGGCACGAGTTGATGCGGTCCGGTGAGTTCGACGAGGCCGCCAGGGTCTATGGCGAGGCCGAGCGGCTCGCTCCGGATCTCGCTGAGCCTCGCATAATGCGGATTAAGGCCGAGGAATATAAGCGCGATCTGGAGCGCCTGACCGGCGAGGAGACGGAGGTTGGCACCGAACTCTCCGCAGCGCGCAAGGCGCTCGGCGAACGCCGCTACGTGGACGCAGTCCAGAGCGCCATGGCAGTGATGGCGCTACGCAACGACCATGAGGAGGCGGCCGAGATCCTCGCCAAGGCACGCGAGGAGTCGACCGCCGAGCAGCGGCTGGCCGAGATCATTGCTCAGGCACCGCGGCCGGGCGCAACCCCCACGCCTGGTGCGGAGATTGATCCAGCTTCCGAGACAGGCGCCGAGAGCGAGAGCCACGCCTCAGCGAATCTTGTCGTCAATTTTCATTCCGAAGTCTCCAAGGGGACTCTCCTCGTCTACGTCAACGACGTGCAGAAGGTCAACCAGGATTTCAGCTTCTCGGCTCCGGGTGGCTTCTTCCGGCGAGTCCGCCCAGCTTCGGGGGATTTTGAAAAGTCGGTTGAGGTGCCTCCGGGGCAGGCGGCGATCCGGGTCTATGTCACCCTTGGCAAGCAGCCGGCGATTATGAAGGAGGTAACGACGGACTTCGCCTCCGGTGGCTCTCAGACGCTCAACATCCGCGTTTCGCCGTCTAAGCAGCTGATCGTCACCTGGGCTAGCGGTTAGTTAGCCCGCCAGCGACGGCTCGGCCTGGCGCGCCCAGACCTTCACCGGTCCCAGGCTTTCGAGCTGCGGCTCGAGCGTCTCGGCCGGCCCCACCGCCACGACAGCCATCCGCTCCGGCTGGAGATGGCGCCGCGCCACCTCCAGCAGCTCCTCCCGGGTGACCCGGGTCAGCCTCTCCAGATACCGGTTGTAGTAGTCGTCCGGCAGGCCGTAGGTGGCCAGCGTCTCCAGCCGCTTGGCGAGGTCGCCGATGGTCTGGAGGGTGTAGGGGAAGACCCCGATCATGTAGCTGAGGGTCTCCTCGAGCTCCGCCGGCTCGACCGGCTCCTCGCGGATCCGCCGCAGCTCCCCGAGCACCTCGCGCGCCGCGGCGCCCACCACCTCGGTGGCGACCGCCGCGTCCGCGATGAACGGCCCCGGCCCCAGCCGGCCGACGAAACGAGTGAAGGCGCCGTAGGTGTAGCCGTGCCGCTCGCGCAGGTTGAGGTTGATCCGGCTGGTGAACTTGCCGCCGAGCACGGTGTTGAGCACGAGCAGGGGGATGTAGTCGGGGTCGTGGCGGGAGATCCCGACGTGGCCCAGGCGCAGCTCGGTCTGGGCGGCGCCGGGACGGTCCACGACGTGGACGGCCAGGCCGGGAAGCGGCTCGGGCCGGATCTCCGGGGCGGCCGGCTCCTCTCCGGAAGGCCTCCTGTCGCTCCCGAACGCCTCCTCCACCTGACGCACGATCTCCTCCGGGTCGAGGTCGCCGACGGCGATCAGCGACGCGCCGTGCAACCGGTAGTGGCGCCGGTAGAAGGCCAGGACCTCGGCGCGGCTCAAGGCGCTCACGCTCTCCTCGCTGCCGAGCAGCGATTGGGAGTAGACGGTGCCGCGGAAGACCTCGCGCGCCAGACGCTCGTCGGCGAGGGACGACGGATCCTGGGTGCGGCGGAGGATCTCCGCCAGCCGCTGGCGGCGCAGGCGCTCGACCTCCGCCTCGGGGAACGTCGGCGAGGTGACGACCTCGGCGAGCAGGTCGAGGCTCGCCGGCAGGTGCTGCGACAGGCTGCCGACCGCGAGGTAGCCGACGTCCCAATCCGCGCCGGTGGTCAGATAGCCGCCGAGCCGTTCGACCTGGGCGGCGATCTCCAGCGCACCCCGGCGCTCGGTCCCTTCATCGATCAGCGAGGCGGTCAGCGTGGCGAGCCCCGCCCGCTCTTCCGGGTCGTTCTGGCCGCCGGCGGGGAAAACCATCTCCACGCTGACCAGCGGCGGGCCTTGTAGACGGGCGGCGAAGACGGTCAGCCCGTTGCGCAGCTGGATCCGCTGAAAGCTCGGAAAGCGGAAGGGGCGGATCTCGCCCGGCGGCGGAGCGGTGGAGCGGTCGGTCATGCCGCGGCCCTCCGCGGCACGAACGTCACCACCACCCGCTCGGAGTCCCGGAGCCACCGCGACGCATAGTCGAGCAGGTCCTGTCCGGTCAGCTCACGGTAGACGTCGGCCTCGCCCGCGACGCCGGCGGGATCGTCGAAATAGGTGGTGAACTGGGACAGCAGGTCGGCCCGGGTCTCCAGCTTCTGCAGCGAGCTGTAGTAGTCGGTGAGCGCCCGGTTGCGCGCCCGCTCCAGGTCGGCCGGGTCGGGGAGCTCCGTCGCCATCCGCTCCACATGTGCCAGGATCGCCTCCTCCAGGGTCTCGACCGGCACGCCGGGGCGGGCCGTGGCGACGATCAGAAAGGTCGCCACCTCCTCGTACGGGCTCACGGAGGCGCCGATGTCCTGCGCGATCTGCCGCTCGTAGATGAGGTCGCGGTAGAGGGGGCTCGACTTGCCTCCCGCGAGAGCCCCCGCCAGCAGGTCGGCCGCGTACCAGAGCCGGTCGCCGACGGCCGGCGCGCGGAAGCCGATGTAGACGCGGGGGAGGGTCACGTCGTCCTCGATGACCTCCCGCCGCTCGCCGCCCAGAGGCCGGAGCTCGGCCTGGACCGGCGGCATCGGCGGACCGGCCGGGATCTCTCCGAACCAGGTCTCGACCCGCCGCAACGCCGAGTCCATGTCGAAGTCGCCGGCCAGCGTCAGCACGGCGTTGTTGGGCGCGTAGTAGGTCTGGAAGAAGCGCCGCACGTCCTCCAGGGTGGCGGCGGCGATGTCCTCCATATAGCCGATGACCGGCCAGTGATACGGGTGCCCCTCGGGGTAGAGCAGCTCGTGGAGCCGCTCGCCGGCCATCCCGTAAGGCTGGTTCTCGACCCGCTGCCGGCGCTCGTTCATCACCACCGAGCGCTGGGTGTCGAGGTTCTCCTGGGTGAGGGCCGGCAGGAAGAAGCCCATGCGGTCCGACTCCAGCCAGAGCCCCAGGTCGAGGTGATGGGCCGGCAGCGTCTCGTAGTAGTTGGTGCGGTCGTACCAGGTCGAGCCGTTGGCCACCCCGCCCACCTGCTGGATGTGACGGAAGTGCTCGTTGGTGCCGACGTGCTGGCTCCCCTGGAAGAGCATGTGCTCGAACAGGTGGGCGAAGCCGGTGCGGCCGGGCCGCTCGTTCTTGGAGCCGACGTGGTACCAGAGGTTGACGGTCACGAGCGGCAGCGAGCTGTCGGGGTGGAGCACGACGCGCAGGCCGTTTGCAAGGGTATGGCGCTCGAATCGGAGGTCGGTTTTCACGGGGGATCTCTCGGTGCAGGAGGCGTGCCGGGCGGGCATTTCCAACCGGGGCGCCCAGCGTCGCGCAGTGTATGGAGCGCGGTAGAAAGGTGTCAAGGCAAGGATGCCTCTTGCCTTACCGCTGGGTTACCGCTTATCCTTACGCCCATGGACTACCTGACCGAACGCCAAAAAGAGATTCTGGAGTACATCCACGAATTCCGGCGCGAGCGCGGCATCGCTCCAACGCACCGGGAGATCTGCGAACGCTTCGGCTTCTCCTCCTACGGCACCGCGTACAAGCATCTGAAGCTGCTGCAGGAGAAGGGGTTCTTGAAGCGGGACTGGAACCAGAAGCGCGGCATCGAGCTGATCCGCGCCATCCCCGGCGGGGAGATCACCGCCCGGGACCTGCCGTTCTTCGGCCGCATCGCCGCGGGCCGGCCGATCGAGGCGGTGACCGGCAACGAGCGGGTGGCGGTCCCCGATCACCTGCTCAGCGGCAAAGAGGGCGAGCATTACGTGCTGCGCGTCGTCGGCGAGTCGATGATCGACGAAGGGATCCACGACGGCGACTACGTGATCGTGCTGCGGCGCGAGGTCGCCCAGCCCGGCGAGATGGTGGTGGCGCTGGTCGGCGACGACGCGACCCTCAAGCGCTTCTACCCCGAAGGGGCGACGGTGCGGCTCCAGCCGGCCAACCCGAACATGGAGCCCATCCGCGTCCCCGCCCGCGACGTCCGGGTCCAGGGGATCGTGGTCGGCCTGATGCGGAAGTTCTGAGCGACGCCCGCATGCCGGGCACGTCCGGGACCTTGCGGTTCGACCTTTTTGAAGACGGTCTGGGCTTCGCCTATGCCGTGGCCCGCGACGGTCTGCTCGTCGCCCTCAGCCACTATCCGACGGCGGACGCGGTGGCCCAGGGACGGGAACGGCACTGGCCGGACGCCGTGCCGGACCCGGAGGCGCCGCCCTTTCCGGAGCTGCGCCGCCAGCTCGAAGAGTACCTGGCCGGCCGCCGCCGGACGTTCGACCTGCCGCTCGCGCCTTCGGGGACCGGATTCCAGAGGCGCTGCTGGCAGGCCCTCCAGGAGATCCCCTTCGGACAGACCCGCTCGTACGGCGAGCTGGCCCGCGCCCTGGGCGAGCCCGGGGCCGCGCGCGCCGTCGGGCGGGCCAACCACGACAACCCGATCGGGGTCGTGATCCCCTGTCATCGCGTCATCGGCGCCGACGGCTCGCTCACCGGCTACGCCGGCGGGCTTCAGATGAAGCGCCGGCTTCTGGAGCTGGAGGGCGTGCTCCAGCCGTCGTTGGGGTTCTAGGCACCTCACCGCCCTGCGCGCCGAAAAGGACGAAAGGGACAACAAGGACAACAAGGTTCCTGGTCCTTGGAGTCCTTGCTGTCCTTGCTGTCCTTTTCGTCCCTCTCTTGGCTCCCCTGGCCCCGCCCGCACCTCTCCTGTACAATGAGCCTCCACATTTAAGAACGCCATGGAACTCGACCGTCTCCTCAAGTTCATGACGGACAAGGGGGCTTCCGACCTTCATCTGAAGCCGACCCGTCCGCCTCTGCTCCGCATCAGCGGACGGCTCATGCCCATCGAGGCGCAGCCGCTCAAGCCGGACGACCTCGCGTCGATGCTGCTCAAGATCCTCACGCCGCCGCAGAAGGCGAAACTCGAGGAGCGGATGTCGGTCGACATCGGCTACGGCGTGAGCGGCCTCGCCCGGTTCCGCGGCAACATCTATATGCAGCGCGGCACCTTGGCCGCTTCGTTCCGGCGCGTCCCCTTTCAGATCAAGAATCTCGACGAGCTCGATCTGCCGCCGGTGCTGCTGGAGTTCTGCGACCTGCCCATGGGTCTGGTGCTGATCACCGGTCCGACCGGCAGCGGCAAGTCGACGACGCTCGCCGCGATGATCAAGCACATCTCCTCCCGCCGGCCGGCGCACGTCATCACCATCGAGGACCCGATGGAGTTCCTGTTCACGGATGACGTGGCCTCGATCTCCCAGCGCGAGGTGGGGACCGACACCGGCAGCTTCAAGGAGGCCCTGCGCAACGCCATGCGGCAGGACCCCGACGTGATCATGGTCGGCGAGATGCGCGACCCGGAGACCGTCTCGACGGTGATCAGCGCCGCCGAGACCGGCCACCTGGTCTTCTCGACGCTCCACACCAACAGCGCCCCCCAGACCGTCGACCGCATCCTCGACACCTTCCCCTCCGACCAGCAGGGCCAGATCCGCGCCCAGCTCGCGCAGGTGTTGAAGGGCGTGGTGTCGATGAAACTGGTC